>JBJMGR010000100.1:0-8007 GCA_045807805.1 Pyrinomonadaceae bacterium
GGCCTTCATCCACGATGATGGATGAAGGCCGCGCCTCTTTCCGTCTTAACTTTTGCCTTTTGCTTTTTTACTTTTGACTTACCTTTAGTCTCCCGTCTTCGCGTCGTTGGCCGTCTTGATGGCGGCGCGTATGGCGTCGGGGATGCGGTCGCTGTAGCCGAGGAACTTGGTGATGATGCGCCCGCCCGGCGCGATGACGAAGGTCTGCGGGATGCTCGGGCGGCCGTTCATGAGCGCCTGCGCCACGTCGGCGCGCGCCCAGCCGAGCCTGTAGGTTATCTTCATCTCCTTCGCGAAGGCGTCCACGGCTTCAGCCGCGTCGTTCGGGCTTTCGGTCGTGAGCCCGATGACCTCGACGCCCTTGCCACCGAACTCCTTGTGAAGCTCTACGAGGTGCGGAATCTCCGCGCGGCACGGCCCGCACCAAGTCGCCCAGAGGTCGAGCACGACTGTCTTGTCCTTGTAGTCGGAGAGCTTGAACGAGCCGCCGCCGACCGCCTGTATCTGCGCGTCCCACGCGACGGCCGGGATAACGTCGAGCTTCTGCGGCTGGCCCGGCGTCGGCTTTGAAGAGGTGATAGTCACCTTCGGCTTGCCCGCGTCCGCCGCCTGCTGCGCGTTCTGGTTGGCCGTCAGGCTGTCCGTGTCGTGCGAGACGCAGCTCGACGCGTAGAGGGCCGTCGCCGCGAAGGCCGCGACCGCCAGCGCCGTGCGCCCCGCCGTCCAGAAAATCTTCTTCTTCACTTCTCGATTCATATCTTTAATGCCCCTGAAAACTTATTACACTCTTATGATAAACGCCCGTCGCGCTCAACGCCCGTCGCGCACGAGCCTGAAACCTATGATGGGCGAGCGGAAGTCGCGCGCGACCCAACGGCGCGAGGTGACAGTGACCGGCTCGTCGCCGTCGGGCTTGCTCGCGTAGGAGCCGCCGCGTACGACGAGCTTTCCACGGTCTTCCGCGCTCAGCGCCGTGCGGTCGTTACCTTTGTACATCGCCGCCTCGCTCGAAGTCCACTCCCACACGTTGCCAATCATGTCTTCGAGCCCCTGCGGCGTGCGGCCCAGAGGGAACGAGCCGACCGGCGCGGGGCCTGCACCCGCGAGGTTCGCGTAACCGTCCGACCAACGCGCGCCCCAAGGGTACATCCGGGGAGACGCGCCCGGAATCTGCGAAGTGCCGCCGCCGAGCGCCGCGTACTCCCACTCGTCTTCGGTCGGCAGCCGGTACGTGACGCCGTCTCGACGCGAGCGCCACGCGGCGAACTCCTTCGCGTCGTCGTAGGAGACGTTCGCGACGGGCAGGCTCTCGCGGCCCGAGGGCGGACTCGTGCCGCCCCAGTCCTGCGGGGGCGCGTGGTTCATAGCCTTGACGAAGTCGGCGTACTCCGCGTTCGTCACTTCGGTTCGGTCAAACGCGACCGCGCCGACCGACGCGTCGTGCGCGGGCCACTGGTTGTACATCCATAGGAGGTAGGCGGGCCGCTGCGCCTTCAAGGCGTCTGTGATGGGCGGCACGTCCGAGCGGCCCATGCGGAACGAGCCCGCGGGCAGCGCGACGAGTTCCGGCGCTGTGTGCTCGCCCTTCCCGTTTGTGTTCGCGTTGTTCGCGTTCGCGTTGGCGTTGGCGTTCGCGTTCGAGTCCGTGTTGGTGTTCGCGTTCGCCGTGTTTGTGTTCGCGTTGTTAACGGAGTTGATGTTGCCCGAGCCGTTCGTGTTCCGCGCGAGGAGTTTGGGTAGGACGAAGTATGCGAGCGCGCCGAAGCCGATGAGCAGCACGAGCGCGGCAACGCCGACGAGGATGAAGGGCGCGGCCGACTGTCTCTTCTCCACGACCGTGGGCGCGTACTGCCCTTGCCCTGTGCCTGCGTGCTGCTGCTGCGCGCCGACGGCCGACGGCTGTTGCGACTGCGAGACGGCCTGCTGCTGCTGCCGCGCGGCGAGTGCTGCCGCGGCGGCGCGCTCTTCCGCGTCGTGCCGCGCACGCTCTTCCGCGTCGCGCCGCGCGCGCTCCTCGGCCGCGCTACGTTCTTCGGCCTCACGCCGCTGTCGTTCTTCCGCCTCGCGCTGTAGAAGTAGTTCGGCGTCGCGCCTCTTCTGCTCCTGCTCCTGAACGCCGAGGGAGTCGAGCATACCCGTCAGGGGTTCGGTCAGGGCCTCCTTCGAGAAGCGCTCCGTGGGCGTCGCGCCCCCAAATTGTCCGAACGTCTGGCCGGGCGATTGGCGGCCCGTATCCGCGCCGGGCGCGTCGCCGTTGTCGGCCGGGGTCTGCGCGACTGTCGCGCCACTGCCCACCCACGGCGGCTCGCCCGCGCCCGAAGCGTCCGACACGCCCGCGACGGTCTTCAAAGCTTCCGAGCCCGGCTTCATCACGCCGGTCTCGAAGCCCGTGCCCTTGCGCAGGTCTGCCGTATCAACGTGCCCTATCTGTACGGTCTGCGAGCCGACCTCTGGCGCGGGCGAGGCGTCTTCGCCGAGACTCTGGAGCGCCGCGTGAAGATCGGCCGCGAACTCGTCAACGGTCTGCGGCCTCTTCGCCGGGTCTTTTTCGAGCGCGCGGCCCACAGCCGCCTGCAACGCTTCGGGCACTTCGACTCCGCGCTCGCCCAAAGGCTGCGGCGCGACGTTGAGGTGCATGTTCATTATCACGGGGATGGACTTGCTCTTGAACGGCACGTCGCCCGCGAGCATCTGGTAGAGGATGACTCCGAGCGAGTAGATGTCCGCGCGAACGTCTATCTCCTCGTCGTCGTGCCACTGCTCCGGGGCCATGTAGAAGGGCGAACCCATCATGCCCTGCGTCTGCACGGCGACGAGCGAGCCGAGCAGGTCGCCCGACTTTATCTTCGCGAGCCCGAAGTCTAAGACCTTCAGACTCTCGCCCGGCGGCTCGCCCGGCCTGAGCATTATGTTCAGGGGCTTGAGGTCGCGGTGGACGATGCCCTGCCTGTGCGCGGCGGCCACGCCCGCGCAGATGGCGAGCATGATGCGCACGGCCTCGGCCGGAGTCAGACGCTTCTGCTGCGCGAGCACTTCGTGGAGCGAGCACCCCTCGACGAACTCCATGACGAGGTAGGGCGTCGTGCCGTTGAGTATGCCGTAGTCCGTGACGCTGACCGTGTTCGGGTGGCGTATGGCGGCGGCGGCCATCGCCTCCTGACGGAAGCGCGCGGCGAGTGAGGGGTCGTTGCCGACGAGGTCTGGGAGGATAATCTTTATCGCGTGCTGCGTCTTGATGAACTTGTGGTGCGCCTTGAAGACGAGGCCCATGCCGCCCTGCCCGAGCTTCTTCTCAAGCAGATAGCGCTCGTCGAGCGTCGTGTCGAGGTTGATGAGAAACTTGAGGGAGTCACCGTCGCTTGGACAGTGATTGAGCTGGTCCGGGTAGCAGCGATGGCAGGACGGACATTCTCTCATTCAGGCGGCTCGCGCGACTCGGCCGGCGCACAACTCTCGAATGCAGACTCTTAAACAGGGACGGAACGACGCCACAACCCTTCGTCGCCGTAATCGTTTCGCGTGAAAAATTTTAACAACTCGGTTGGAGTAAGGCAAAAGGAGAGAGGGTAGATGTTAGATGCCGGATGTTGGATGCTGGTCTCTGAGGCGGAGTAAGCGCCGCCTTCATCAATCGCAGCCGATGAAGGTGGCGCTCACTGACATCAAACATCCGGCATCTGACATCTATTCCGTACAGTCCTGTCGGCCGTCTTTGCCGCACGTGAAAAGCTCGGGCGCGAAGCGGTGCGTGAAGTCGCTGACGTTCTTCCAGACGCGCGTCTCCGAATACTTCTCACTCGTCCAGCCGAGACGCGCCTTGTCGCGCCAGACGCTCTTGAGTGCCTCCTCCTCGCCCGCGCCCGCGAGGTGTCGCGCCTCATGCAGGAGTATGACGGCGCGCTCGGTGTCGTCCGTCGGGTACTTGAAGAATTCGGGATAGAGCGTGACGACCTCGAAGGGAAAGTTCGTCGCGGCGTAAGCCTCGCCGTGGCCGACGGCCGTGTTCCACCAGTTGTCCGTGGTTCGGAAGCAGGTCAGGCGTCGCAGCAGAAACGTCTCGCGCGAGAAGCCGCCGCGCTCGATTACGTCAACCGCGCCGCGCACCTGAAGCCGCTGATTCATGCTTGCCGCCTCCGAGGTCAAGAGCAGCGAGCCGTGCCACGCGACTATCACGGCGCACGTCACCGTGAGAATCCACGCGACGCGCGTTAACAGTCCGCGACGCGCGTTAACTTCCTCGAACTCCTCCGAGTCTTCAAACGACGTGGCGCGAGTTTCAAACGACTCGGCGCTTGCTTCGGGTGCGCCCGGCGCGGCGTGCGCCCCGTCGCCGTCGCCGAGCGCAGCGCCGCAACGCTTGCACTCCGAAGCGTCCGCGAAGTTGACCAGCCCGCAACCCGCACACTTAGGGTTGCTCATCGTCGTAGTAACCATGATTGCTCATCCGTGAGGCGAGCGGCGGGTAAGGTTATCCTTGCGCGCGCGGCTGTGTGGTGTTGCTGACGGTGGTGACGCGCTCCATGTCCTCCTTCGCCTGGTCGGAGGCCGAGCGTATGCCGGAGACGCGCAGGCGGAACTCGTCCGGGTTGGACGCGCCGCGCAGAGCCTCTTCCATCGTGATGAGGCCCGCGTGATGCAGTGCGAAGAGCGACTGGTCAAAGGTCTGCATGCCGTACTGCGAAGTCCCCGCGGCGATGGCGTCGCGCATGAGAGAGGTCTTCTCCTCGCTGATGATGTAGTCGCGTATGAGGCCCGTCGAGACCATCACCTCGACCGCAGGCACGCGGCCCGAACCCTCGTCCGAGCGCACGAGCCGCTGCGAGATGACCGCCTTCAGAATCCCCGCGAGCTGTATGCGCACGGACTTCTGCAAGTGGGGCGTAAACGAGCTGACGATACGCCGCACGGTCTCGGTCGCGTCGAGCGTGTGCAGAGTCGAGAGCACGAGGTGGCCCGTCTCGGCGGCCGTCAAGGCCGTCTCAATCGTCTCGTGGTCGCGCATCTCGCCGACGAGTATCACGTCCGGGTCCTGGCGTAGCGCGCCGCGCAATGCTTCGGCGAAAGAGCGCGTGTCCACGTCAACCTCGCGCTGCGTGACGAAGGACTTCTTGTCGCGGTGCAGGAACTCTATCGGGTCTTCGATGGTGATGATGTGGCCGCCGCGCGTCGAGTTGATGTATTCAATTATCGCGGCGAGGGTCGTTGACTTGCCCGAGCCGGTCGTGCCCGTGACGAGTATAAGGCCGCGCTGCTCGTCGGCTATCTGCTCGACGACGGGTGGCAGGCCCAGCTCCGTTATCGTGCGAACCTTGTCGGGGATGACGCGCAAGACCATGCCGACCGTCCCGCGCTGCTGGAAGATGTTCGCGCGGAAGCGGCCCAACCCCGAGACACCATAGGCTATGTCCGCTTCGCTCACCTCCTTGAAGCGCTGTTTCTGGCGGTTCGACATCATCGAGAAGGCCATGTCGAGCGTGTCCTCCTGCGTCAGTCGCGGGGCGCTCGCCACGGGCCGAAGCTCGCCGCCGATGCGCATGAAGGGTTGCGACCCTGCCTTGCAGTGGAGGTCTGACGCGCCGAAGTGCGTTGCGGCGCGCAGTAGTTCGTCAATCTTGACGGGCATGTTACTGTTGAACCTCTCGTGTGACCGGCGAGCGCACACGCGTGTGGCGCGCGCGTCTTTGGTAAGCGTTTGCCGTTCGCTCTCCTGAAGTCTTGGAGCTTTGGGCTGAGGAGTGGAAGTCTCCGCGGGGCAGTGTTCGCGGGGCGTGGCCGGGGCGGTTTGGAGTCCGACGCGGCCGCCGTATTTATTGTAGCCGCCCGCTTTCGCAGCGGTCAACAGGGATTTGCACGGCGAAAGCTGTTGCCCGTGTAAGCGGCCTTGTGATATACGGGCGCAAACCCTTATTAAGGAGAACCCGATGAACGAGCAGCGAGCGATGTTGGAGACCCAGAAGGCTCACCATGAAGAGAGGGTGCGCGGCCTCAGAGCCTACGTCCACGAGTTGACGGAGATGTGCGCCAAGTGCGGCACGGACGAGGGAGCGATTCACGACGACCTATCGAAGGCGAAGTGCGACCTTGAGTACCACGAGGGGCAGGCCGCGAGCCTGAGCGAGGCGCTCGACGACGCGGCGGGCAGCGCGGCGTTCCACGTCTACAAGGACAACGCGGGCGAGTGGCGCTGGCATTTGAAGGCATCAAACGGCCGCGTCGTCGCGGAGTCGGGCGAGGGCTATCGAGACAGGGGCGGCTGCATCCACGCCATAGAGATCGTGAGGAGCCTGTACAAAGCGCCCGTCAAGGAAGGACACTGAGAGAGCGGTCTTCGGCCGCGTCCCCCGCGCGCGCGGCCGAAGACGTGTGAACGGCGCGCGAAATTTAACGGCTGGAAAATTTAACGGCCGGGGCGCTTCGAGTCGTCGCGCCTCCGGCCGTTATTGTATGCGGGATGAGAGCTTCAGCCCTCTACTCGGTGAGCGTCACGTGTATCGCCTCGCGCGAGTCGCCGCCCTTGGAGGCCGCCGCGCCGACCTCACGCGCGTGCGCGGCGGTGCCGTGGCCGTTGCGCTCGGGCGCGCCCGACTTGTCGGAGGCTGACTCGTCGGATGAGGCCGCCTTGTGGTCGTTGACGAAGGTGAGCCACTGGCCCGGCGCTTCGCGCTCGCCCGAGGTTATCTCGAAGAAGGCTTTCTGTATGCGCTCGGTGATGGGGCCGCGGCGTCCCTCGCCGACGGGTATGCGGTCTACGCTGCGGATGGGTGTAATCTCCGCGGCCGTGCCGGAGAAGAACAACTCGTCGGCGACGTAGAGCGCGGCGCGCTGAATCCCGGACTCGACGAGCGGGATGTCGAGCGTGCGGCAGATCTCGATGACGCTGTCGCGCGTGATGCCCGGCAGGATGGAGGATGCGAGCGGCGGCGTGACGACCTTGCCGTCGTGCACGAGGAAGATGTTCTCGCCCGAGCCTTCCGAGACGTAGCCGCGGTCGTCGAGCGCAATCCCTTCGGCGTAGCCGTTGACGATGGCCTCCATCTTAATCAACTGCGAGTTCATGTAGTTCGCGCCGGCCTTCGCCATCGCGGGCATGGAGTTCGGCGTGAGCCTGTTCCACGAAGAGACACACGCGTCTACGCCGACTTCAATCGCCTCGTCGCCGAGGTACTTGCCCCAGTCCCACGCGCCTATGTAGCAGGCCATAGGGTTCGGGAAGGGGTTGACGCCGAAGGCCGGGCGCGCCTCGTCGAGCGAGCGGAACATGATGGGCCGCACGTAGCACTGCTGTATGCCGCTGCGCGCGACGAGCTGCACCGAGGCATCGCACAGTTCCGGCATCGTCCAGGGGTGCTCCATGCGGTAGATTTTCGCCGAGTTGAGAAAGCGCTGCATGTGCTCGCGCAGGCGGAAGATGGCGGGGCCGCGTTTGGTCTTGTAAGTGCGTATGCCCTCGAAGATGCTCGACCCGTAGTGCAGGACGTGCGACATCACGTGGACGCGCGCGTCGTCCCACTTGATGAACTCGCCGTCGTGCCAGACCTCCTGAACTATCGTAGGCAGCTTCACGTCCTTCTTCCTCGTGTCGTCGTTGAACATTCGACTTACTCCTTAGCTCCCGCCCACACTTCCCCGCACGAACTCGTCTCAGGGAACGTTTTCGCCGGGCATTATTACTGCGAGGGACGGGCTCAACTTCGGGTTAATCTCTCGTACAAAATGGCTCGCCGCTTGATGAATTCTAGGTGAATGACATTACCTTAAACACGTCTCGGTTGGCAAGGATGAGCGCCCCTCGGCTTGCCGCCGCGCGGCCCCACAACGTACCATCCGAGACACCTAGACCTTGAACGTTACGGCACGCACAGAGAAGCCGCGCGAATGTGCGCGCGCCGTCCGGCGGCGCGCGCTGCTCATCATCTACGTGGCGGCGCTCTCGCTCGCGTGCTGCCACGCGCCCGGAGGCAACTTGAAGAGGGACGAGACTAAGACCGAGCACGCGCCCGAATCGGA
>JBJMGR010000101.1:0-17882 GCA_045807805.1 Pyrinomonadaceae bacterium
CTCATACCTTTACGGCGCGTCCCGCTTCATGGACACGGTGACGACGGGAAGGTCGCCCGCCGTCCGGCTGTAGGAGACCCAACAGCCCGCGCGCTCGTATTTCACGAGCTTGTAGGTCGAGCCGTCCTCGCGCGGCTGCACGTCTGTGCCGAGAATGCTCTTCGCGCTCGGCGTGCCCGCGCCGTCGCCCGCGTACTGGGCCGAGACGGCTATCACCTTGTGCGAGGCGTCGTAGAAGATTTGCGCCGACTCTGTCTCTGAGAATATATAGAAGTCCTGTTGGTCGCTCTTGTCAGCCGCCGCGCCAAGCTTGAGGCGCGCCTCCTCCGCGGTCATGCCGAGACGGACGCCCCTGTACTCGCGCAGCAGCGGATCTTCCGTGGCGGGGGCGCTGACGCCCGCGTGTGGTGTCGCGGCAGGGCCGGACTTCGCCGCGGTCTTCTGAGCGTGGGCGAGGGGTGAGCCGAGGGCGAAGACTGCGTGGGCGAGCAGGACGAGCAAGGCAAGCATCCTGAGATAACTGCTCCCGTTTGTCGTTATGAACATCGTCGCGTACCTCCTTATGTGAGACGCACGCAGGGGCGCGCGCCCCTCTTCAATTACGGGCGAGCGTCGCAATAAACGTGCCGACGCCAGCGGGCGCGTAAAATCGCTGGATTTTTATGTGCTTTTGAGGTCGGGTGGAGTGAGACGCGCTGCGGCGTTGGGGATTTCTCCGCGCGCCGGCCGGTGAATTTTCTCAACTGAAGCGGTTTGAAGCATGCGCTCCGCGCCCGGCGGAAAAGCGAAGAGGCAGCGAGCAACACGCCCGCTGCCTCTTCGCACTTGCCGATAAAGGAGGACTTATCAATCCCCCGCGTGCGCGTGCGCGTGCGCTTCGCCGACGCCGAGCACCTCCGACTCTCCGGCCTTCACAGTCCCGCGCTTGTCGTGCGAGTGGCCCGTGATGAGGCCGAGGACGAAGTAGCCGAGGACGAGCGCGCCGAGGGCGAAGATAGTGTCGCCTACGACGCGCATCCAGCGGAGCCTTTCTATCAGCCCCGTCTGCATGAACTCGGCAGAGCGCGCGTACCACGTGCCCGTCTCGACCGCCGCCCACGTCTGCATCAGCCCGATGGGAAGGAGGCTGAGCAAGACCATCATCGCAAGGCCGATGTTGATCGCCCAGAACGAATACTTGAGCGGCCACTCCTTCCAAGCCTTCCCCGGCTGGAGCGCACGCAGGCAGAAGAGCATGAGCCCGATGCCGAGCATCCCGTAGACGCCGAAGAGCGCGGTGTGGCCGTGAACGGGCGTCGTGTTCAGTCCCTGCATGTAGTAGAGCGCGATGGGCGGATTGATCAGGAAGCCGAAGAGCCCCGCGCCGACGAAGTTCCAGAAGGCCACGGCGACGAAGAAGTAGATGGGCCACTTGTACGCGGTCAGCCACTCCTTCGCGCGTGCGAGCCGTATGTTCTCCCAAGCCTCGGAGCCGATAAGGATGAGCGGCACGACTTCGAGCGCGCTGAAGGTCGCGCCGAGGGCGAGCACGCTCGAAGGCATGCCCGTGAAGTAGAGATGGTGGAACGTGCCGACGATGCCGCCCGAAAGGAATATCACGGTAGAGAAGAGCACGGCCTTCGTCGCCGTCTGCACCGAGAGCAGCTTCAGGCGCGTGAAGAGGAAGGCGATGACGACCGTAGCGAAGACCTCGAAGAAGCCCTCGACCCAGAGGTGTACGACCCACCAACGCCAGTACTCCGCCGTGACGATGTGACTGCGCTGCCCGTACATCAGCCCCGCCCCGTAAAAGAGCGGGATGGCGATTGAGGCGACGAGGAAGAGCATGAGGAGCGAGCGGCTCTCGCCCTTGGCCTTGAGCGCGGGCGCGAGCGCGCGCCACATCAGCCAGAGCCAGAAGACGAGCCCGCCGAAAAGAAGAATCTGCCAGAAGCGGCCGAGGTCAACGTACTCATAGCCCTGATGGCCGAACCAGAACCAGTACCGGCCGAGATACTGCTTGATGCCCAACCACTCGCCCGAGAGCGAGCCGACGACGACCAGCAAGATTGCAACGAACAGCACGTTGACTAAAATCTTCTGCCCCTTCGGCTCGTAGCCGCTCACAGCCGGGGCGATGAAGAGGCCGGTCGCGAGCCACGAGGTCGCGATCCAGAAGAGGCCGAGCTGCGTGTGCCAGGTGCGCGCGACCGAGTAGGGCAGATACTGGTCGAGCGGTATGCCGTAGAAGCTTGAGCCTTCGACGCCGTAGTGCGCGGCGATTGCGCCCAAGCCTATCTGCACGACGATGAGCGCGGCGACGACAAAGAAGAACTTGAAGGTCGCGCGCTGCGAGGGCGTCGGTTCGAGGCCGAGCAGCGGGTCGCGCGAGGGCAACTCCTGATGCGAAGGCTCGCGCTCCTGCGAGGCGAAGTACCAGACCATGCCGCCGATGCCCGCGAGCAGGAGTATGAAGCTGATGACGCTCCACACGACGGTGCCCCCGGTCGGCGTGTTTGCCACCAGCGGCTCGTGAGGCCAGTTCTGTGTGTAGGAGGTGTCCGAGCCGGGGCGGTTCGTCGAAGCCGCCCACGATGTCCACCAGAAGAAGGCAGCCATCTGCCGAGCCTTCGTCGCGTCGGTCAAAGCGCCGCGCGGGATGGCGTACTCGTCTCGCCCCGCGGCGAACACGTCCGCGTAGTGCTCGGCGACCGAGTCGAACGCGGCGGCGCGCGCCGGGCTGACGGTTACGCGGCCGGTTGCAGGGTCGTAGGTGTTAGTCCGCATCTCAAGCGTGAGGCGCGCTTTCAAGGACGCCTGTTGCTCAAGCGGAAGGGCTGCGAAATCCTTCGCTCCAACGTCGCGCGCCCAACTGTCCAGGACGAAGACTGCTTCGCGGTGGAGCCAGTCCGCAGTCCAGTCGGGCGCGACGTACGCGCCGTGCCCGAAGACCGAGCCGACCTCCTGCCCGCCGATGGACTGCCATACGCCCTGACCCGACTGAATCGTGTCGTGGTCGAAGAGCGCGCGGCCGTCCGTCGTCACCACTTCGCGCGGGATGGGCGGCGCATTCATAATTCCGCGGTAGCCGAAGAAGCCAAGCACGGCGAACGACGCCGCGATGACTAAGCCTAGCGCTATCCACAGACGTTTGTATTGACTCGACATGAATCCTCCTCCGAGAGGTGAAAATTATTCATAAGGGCGCGGTGCGCCTTCCGGTAAAGCCTCGACGGGCGCGAGCAGTTGATTCACGTCGAGCGTGC
Organism: Pyrinomonadaceae bacterium; assembly: GCA_045807805.1. Lineage (GTDB taxonomy): Bacteria > Acidobacteriota > Blastocatellia > Pyrinomonadales > Pyrinomonadaceae > QHXN01. Next base: position 3,246 of record JBJMGR010000101.1, read on the forward strand.
CGCCGCGACCGTCGCCGTAGAGGAAGAGCAGTTAGGCAGTAGGCAGTCAACGCATCAGCTTGCCTGACTGCCTTCCGCTTACTGCTTCTGCTTACTCAGTTTTTCTCCAGCTCGACGGCGCGCGGGAAGAGCACGTTGTTTTCGAGGTGGATGTGCTGGTGCAGATCTTTCTCGAACTCTTCGAGCGCGAGGTAGAGCGTCTGGTAGCTGATGCATGCGTCGGCGGGCGCGGCGTAGTCGGCGGTCGCGGCGCGCAGCTCGCGCAGGATGTCTCCCGCAGCGTCGTGCTCAAGCATCATCATGCGGACGGGGTTGCCCACCGTCCCGAACGGCGCGTAGGGCATGGGGCGATTGTCGGCGGCGGCCGACTCCATCTGCTTGACGTAGGGGAAGAGAATCATCTCCTCCTTGAACATGTGCGGGCGGAGGTCCTCGCAAAGCTGCTGGAAGAGCGTGCGAACGCGCAGAAGCTCCGAGTGATTCTCGCCGTGCTTGGACGCGACCTTCTCGGCGAGCGCCGTGATGCGCTCCATCTCGTCGCGCGTGAACGTGTGGTGCTTGCTCACTATGTAGTCAATCAACTCGGCAAGCGTACCCGCCTGTAGACCCGAAGGCGTGTCGCCCTTGAAAGCGCCCGCCTGTTCGAGCAGTCGCGCGACCTCTTCCACCCCGACGCCCGCTACAGCGCACGCCTCTGTGAGCGAGCGGCCGCCGCCGCAGCAGTAATCAATCTTCAGTTTCTCGAACACGCGCGTGGCGTTCGGCGTCTCGACCGCTAACTCGCGGACTGTCTTCTCGGCGCATAAAGTCATTTGATTAACTCCTCCCTTTCACGTGCCATTCTGAGGCCGGCACGACGACGGCGCAGTGACATAAGTCACGTGCGAAAAATTTAGTCGTGTGGGGGTTTTTGTGAGCCGTAGAGCACACAACGACCGAGCCTCCCGAGGCACAGGGGTTGCACCCTTCGTACCACGTTGATGGCGCGCGCGAGCTGAGACCGCGAGGCTCAAGACTATAGGCAGGGAAATCAGCCGAAATTTGAAACTGCGGCAGCCGAACCGAAGGGCGCGGGCGAACCGGAGAGCAGAGGGCGGTTAAAGCGAGTGGGGATTATTCCACAGCCTTGAGAAGAAAAATTCGCAGGGCCTCATGCCCTTCCATAAACATACGAAGAAGAAACATCATGATAGAGACCGCAAACGACCTTCTTAAAAAGTACGACGTGCCCGGCCCCCGTTACACGAGCTACCCGACGATTCTTCACTGGGAGACTACGCCCACAGCCGAGGAATGGATCGAGTCGGTTGGGCGCGGCCTCGACGAGACGGAACGACTGGGCGAGGGCGCTGCCGTCTACGTCCACATCCCCTTCTGCCGCTCGCTCTGCACCTACTGCGGCTGCAACTCTCGCATCACGCAGAGCCGGAGGGTCGGCGACCCTTACGTTAACGCGATTCTCAAAGAGTGGGAGCTTTATCTAACAGCGCTCGACCGAAAGAATCCTATCCCGCTCGCCGAGATGCACCTCGGCGGAGGCACGCCGACCTTTCTTTCGCCCTCGGAGCTTGAGCGAATGATCGGCGGCATCCTTCGCGGCGTGCGACGGACGGACGACTCCGAGTTCTCCGTCGAGTCCGACCCGCGCGTGACGACGCGCGAGCATCTCGACACGCTCGCGCGCCTCGGCTTCACGCGCCTCAGCCTCGGCATACAGGACTTCGACCCGCGCGTGCAGCAGGCCGTCAACCGCATTCAGAGCGAAGAGCAGGTGCGAGCCGTCACCGAGGACGCGCGCGCCGCGGGCTTCACGAGCGTCAACTACGACCTCATCTACGGCCTCCCTTTCCAGACGCTCAAGAGCATCGAGTTGACTGTGGACGCCGTGCGGCGGCTGCGCCCCGAACGCATAGCCTTCTACGCATACGCGCACGTCCCATGGTTCAAGCCCGGACAGCGTCACTTCACCGAAGCAGACCTGCCGCGCGGCGACGAGAAGCGCGCCCTCTACGAACTGGGCCGCGCGATGCTCGAAGAGGCGGGCTATCGCGAGATAGGCATGGATCACTTCGCGCTTGAGTCAGACTCACTCCTGCGCGCTTCGCGTAGCGGACGTATGCACCGCAACTTCATGGGCTACACCTCGCGCCACACGTCGCCGCTCATCGGCCTCGGCGTCTCCTCGATAAGCGACTCGTGGGACTCCTTCGTGCAGAACGAGAAGGTCGTCGAGGCATATCAGGAGCGCGTCGCGCGCGGCGAACTCCCGGTCATTCGCGGGCACAGGCTCACACGCGAAGACCTCGTGCTGCGTCGCCACATTCTTAACCTGATGACTCGCTTCGAGACCGACCTCGCGTCCGCCGAAGGCTACACGCCCCATCTCGGTGTGGTCGCGGACAAGCTCGAAGGGCTGATTGACGACGGCCTCGTACAAATAGAAGGCGGTCTGTGCCGTGTCACAGACGCGGGGCGGCCTTTCTTGCGCAACATCTGCATGGCCTTCGACGCGCGCATCGAGCGCAAGGCGGAGGCCGCGCGCCAGTTCAGCAGAACGGTCTAACGAAAATGAAGACAGGCATAGCGCTTCTAAACTTCGGCGGCCCCTGGACGCTCCGCGACGTGAAGCCGTTCCTCTACCGTCTCTTCGTCAACCCTTCGGTTCTGGTCGGCGTGCCCGCGCCCCTTCGGCAGCTCATCGCCTTCGCCATAGCGCAGGCGAAGGGGCCTTCGTCCGTCGAGTGCTACAAACTCATCGGCGGCGGCTCGCCTCAACTCGCCTGGACTGAGGAGCAGGCACAGGGCCTGCGCCGTCTGCTCGGCGACAACGGCAACGGTAGGGGCCGCCCGCAAGACGACGTGCGAATCGAGATAGGGATGCGTAGCGCAGAACCTTCAATCGAGTGCGCGCTACGTAAGTTGAAAGAGTGGGGCGCTGCGCGCCTCGTAGTGCTCCCGCTCTTCCCGCAGTTCTCCACGACGACCACGGGGACTTGTCTTGATGAGGTACGTGACGCGCTCCGACGCTTGCGCTGGTCGCCGCTCACACACGAGGTCAGGAATTGGCCCGACCACCCCGCTTACGCCGCGCTACTGCGCCGCACCGTGGATGAAGCCGTCGAGCGCGCCGAGCGTGACCGGGGGGAGATGGACAGCGTCATCCACGTCCTCTTCTCCGCGCACTCGCTGCCTTTGAAGATCGTCGAGCGCGGCGACCCATACCCGACAGACGTTCGGCGCACAATCGAGGCCGTCACCGAAGGGCTTCGTCATCCGTGGTCGCTCTGCTACCAGTCGCGCAACGGCAAGATGCCGTGGCTTCAGCCTTACACGGAGGACGAACTCAGCCGCCTCGGGCGCGAGGGCGTGCGCCGCGTCGTCGTCGTCCCTTTGAGCTTCGTCAGCGACCACATCGAGACGCTCTACGAACTCGACATGCTCTACCGCAAACAGGCGCACAGGGAAGGCATCACACACTACTACCGCACGCGCGCCTTCAACGGCGACCCGGAGTTTCCGGTTGTCCTCCGCTCCATTCTGAAAGAGGTAAACGTATGATCGGCACGTTAGATGAGACTAGGCGAGAGGCAACGGTCGTCGGCGCGGGTGTCGCCGGGCTGCTCGCGGCGTACGTGCTCGATAAGAAGGGCTACGAAGTCACTCTGCTGGAAGAGAGCGTGCGCGCGGGCGGGTTGATTCAGACCGTCCGCACGGAGTACGGCATGGCCGAGCGTGCGGCGCACTCTCTGCTCGCCACGCCGACGGTCGTCGAATTCTGTCGGGAGTTGGGCGTCGAGCTTACGGAGATCCGCCACGACTCACGCGCGCGCTTTATCCTGCGCGACGGGCGTCTCAGGAAGTTTCCGCTCCGGCCCGCCGAGGCGCTGCGCGCCGTCGGCCGCGCAGCATTCGTCCGTGCCGAGAATCATCTGGACGCTTTAGACCTTGAGACGTGGGGTCGCAGGCATCTCGGCGACGCGGCGCTCGCGTATCTGCTGACTCCGTTCGTCCGAGGCATCTACGGCGTTCAGCCCGCCGAACTCGGCGTCGCCGCGGCCTTCCCCGAACTCGCCATCGGGCAGGGCAAAACTCTACTGGGCACGATGCTCGGCAAGGCGTTCAAACGCCCCACACACGAAGGGCATAACGGACACGGCGCGCGCGACGCGGGCCACGCGCACAAGACTACAAAGCAGAGCAAGCGCATGGTCGCGCCCTTACTCGGTATGGGCGCGGTGACGGAGAGCCTGGAGCGTCGGCTTGAGCAAAAACTCGGCTCGCGTTTCCGTAGGGGCGTGCGCGTGGACGGTCTGCCGGACGCGCCGAACGTGGTGCTCTCGACACCGGCCCACGCCGCCGCCGCGCTGCTCCGTGGGGAAGCGCCCGAACTCAGCCGACGCTTGCGGGAGGTTCAGTACACGCCGCTGGTCTCGGTCACAGCGTTCGTCGAGCGCGCCTCTTTTACCCGGCCGTTGAGCGGCGTCGGCGTGCTCGTACCCGCGCGGGAAGAGCGCCGGTGCCTGGGGATACTCTTTAACTCAAGCGCGTTCGCCGGTCGTGTCCGCGACGAGTCGCGTCACGCGTCCTTCACCGTGCTGCTAGGCGGCACGTCGCGGCCCCGTTGGGTCGAGGCTTCGGACGAGGCCGTCGGCGCAGCCGTCCGCGCGGAGTTGGCGGAGCTACTCGGTATTCAGGACGAGCCAAGGCAGCTCGTCATCAACCGCTGGCCGCGCGCCATCCCGCAATACTCAACAACGCTCCCGGCCATCTGGCACAGCGCTCGGGAGACCTGGTGCGCCGCGCCGGGTCGCATCCTCTTCGGTAACTACACGGGGCAGGTAAGTCTTCGCGGGATGATTGAGCAGGCGGCCGGGCAGTGGTGAACAGGCGTCGCCCCGCGGGCCGAGACTCCGAGCGGAACGCCGCGGCGGAAAAGTTGGTTGAGCCACACGCGCTTTCGGTTAAGATTGACCGCACAAACCCCCAATTAACAATTTAACGGGCGAGGGGTGGAAGCGGGATGTCCTTCCGATCCGTGTTCATCGCAATCGTCGTCGGGTTCACCCTGCTCGTCGGGGCCTTCCTGCTCCGTCGAGATCGCGCGGCTGCCGCGCACCTGCGCACAGTGTCACATGGGGCCTGACCATTCGCAGATCGAAATCTACGAGGAGTCGCGACACGGCGTGATCGAGGCGCAGCGCGAGAAACTCAACCTCAAAGCCGCGCCCGCGTCTCTGACCACCCGAGGCATGTTCGTGCCCACCTGCGCGACCTGCCACATGAGCGGCCTCAACGGCCTCAAGGTTAGCCATCCTGGGTGACACCTGAATGTAACTCTTCGGCAGGAGAAAGCTGCCCCGTCGCTCCGGCCCGACTGCCGCGACTGAAAACTGTACCGCGCTGCCGAAGAGCAGGTTGCAGATCTCTACGATAAGGTTGAGGGCCGAGTCTGGCTTCAGCGGTTCGGCCTAATTTACGGCTAGAGCCCGACCCTCCGCACGATATCCTGGAAGCGCGGTTCGTCGCGTAGCTTGTCATAGAGTGGGTTAACTTTGACTTCAAGCGCGAACAGGTTACGTTCGTGCACGGCTTTGTCGAGCCAGGCTAAGGCTTGTTCTTTGTCGCCCGAGCGTGTGTAGGCGTTCACGTATTCAAACGCCGGTACGTATTCGCCGCGCTTCACCCTTTCGTTCAATGTTTCGAGCCGCCGCCGTGCCAGAGCGCGGACGGCCGTCTCGAAGCCCGACGCGTCGTAAGCGCGTTCGAGACTTGACGCCTGTTCGCCGGCCCCACTCAAACTCAGAGCTTTGCCCCACTCGGCGACCGCCTCGCTTTGCATCCCCTTCTGCTCGTAAACGTAGCCGAGCCATTCGTGCGCCGGCGGGAAATTCGGGTCTAGCTCAAGCGTCTTACGGAATTGTTCTATCGCGCGGTCGTACTGACGCATGAAGAAGAGGAGCCTCGCCCAGTTCTGATTGATGCGGAGCGACAACGGCTCAAGCTCAACGGCGCGCTGCCCGAGGGCGAGGGCTTCTTCGTTGCGTCCGAATCGATTCAAATTTAAGGCGTAGTGCATGTGTACTTCCGCAAGATTCGGATTCAGCTCAATGGCGCGACGAAAGTAGCGTTCGGCGGCGGGCCAATCGCGGTAGTAATACAATTTAATGCCGGCGAGCCCGGCATAAGCTTCGCCCAAGGCGGGGTCTAACGCCAACGCCTGATTGGCCGCCGCCTCCGCCTTCGGCCAAGTCTCGTCGGGCGGCAAGAGGCCATTAGTCGTGAGGTAACTGTAGTGACGGGCCAGGCCGGAATAAGCCAGCGCGTAAGAAGGGTCAAGGTCAATCGCCTGCTGGTAATAACCGCGGCTCTTTTCGTAACCCGGCGCGAGGCCCCTGTTCCAGTAGTATTGCCCCTTCAAGTAAGCCTGGTACGCTTCGGTGTTTTCCGTCCCCCGCCTGGTCAGTTGTTGCTGCTCGGTGCTCGTCAATCGCAGGTGCAACTTTTCCGATACGTCCCGCGCAATCTCGCTCTGCAACAAGGGGAGGTCTGTAAGTTTGCGATTGTACTGCCCGCCCCAGACGAGCGTCCGGTCTCGCGCGTCCGCCAGTTCAATGCTGATCACAAAGCTGTCGCCGCGTTGCGTGACACGGCCCGTCAGGATCGCTTCGACGCCTAAAGCTTTCGCCACCTCCTGCGGGTCGATGTCTTTGCCCTTATACCTGAAGGATGAACTCCGGGCGATGACCTTCAGTTGGGGCAGGTGCGATAGAGAGTTGATCAGGCTCTCGCTGATGCCGTCCGACAGGTACTCTATTTCGGGGTCGCCGTTAGCGTTCACGAAGGGAAGGACTGCGACGGAGTTGATCGCCGGTGAGCGGCTGCCGTATCGAAAGAGGTAGGCGGCGAAGGCAAGGGCGAGCACGGCCAGAGCAACGAATGCTGCGACTTTGTGTCGCCTGACGTTGCTAACAATGTACTCGGCGGTGGAAGTAGGTTGCGCGAAAGACGAACCGACGGCCGCGGGTGCCGCCGAATGTTGAGCGCCCTCAACCGCCGCCCGCCCGCCGCGGGTCGTTGATACTTGAATCGCGCCGCCGGATTCCGGAGTTGAGGTGCGCTCAATCTCGGCCTCCACGTCAAGCCGCCGCTTCAGTCTCTTCAGATCAATCGCTAGGTCTTTAGCCGTCTGGTACCGCTCCTCCCGATCCTTGGCGAGTGACTTCGACACTATTCTCTCTAACTCTGCCGGCGCTTCCGGCACGAGACGCGCGAGCGGCGGCGGTTCCGTCTTCAGGATCGAGGCGATCACGTCGCTGGCCGTCACCCCCTCGAAAGGCAAGCGCCCGGCCAGCATTCCGTAGAGCACGACGCCCAAAGACCAGATGTCGGTGCGGGCGTCCACCGCGAGCCCGCGCGCCTGCTCCGGCGACATGTAGCTCGCCGTCCCCATCACCGCGCCTGTGTCGGTATTGACCAACGCCCCGGCGGGGTCGGCGGAATCGGCCTGCTGCGGCGCGTACTTCTCCGTCAGCTTGACCAACCCGAAGTCCAGCACCTTCGCGATCCCGTCGTCGCGCCGCACCATGATATTTTCCGGCTTGATGTCGCGGTGCACGATCCCCGCTTTGTGAGCAGCGACCAGCGCCGACGCGACCTGAATCGCCATGTCGAGCGTTTCGAGCAGGCCGGGACGCGAACGGCTGAGCAGCGCGCGCAGGGTCTCGCCGTCAATGAACTCGGTGGCGAGGAAGTGTTGTCCTTCTAAATCACCGATCTCGTAGATCGTGAGGATGTTCGGATGGTTCAGCGCCGACGCGGCAAACGCTTCCTGCCGGAAGCGGCGAATTCGTTCTGATTCGGCGACGTTGTAGCGGGAGAGTAGTTTCACCGCCACCCGGCGGTTCAACCTCGGGTCGTGGGCCAGATAGACCCTCCCCATCCCGCCGGCGCCGAGTAACTCGATGATCTGGTAGGGCCCGACCGTGTTTATCTCGGGCTCGCGTACATCGTCCGCCAGCAGGCGAGTAGCTTCCTCGAAGGCGTGCCCTCCGGCCAACTCGTCCGGCATAACATGCGCGAGCAATGATTCCACTTCTTTTCGCAACTGTTCGTCGCCCCCGCAGACCTGAGCGACGAAGCCCGCCTGTTCGGCGGAGTCGAGTTCGAGGGCGGCGGCGAAGATACCGTCTATCTCTTTCCAGCGCTGCGGCTCCATATTCCTCAATCCCGACTCATCTCGCGTTGTAGAAACGCTTTGGCGCGTACCCACTCACGCCTGATCGTTTCGCCGGAGACGCCTAAGACGGAAGCGGTCTCTTCCACACTCAACCCCCCGAAGTAACGCAGTTCCACCACCCGAACCTTTCGCCCGTCAACTTTCGCGAGTGTCGTCAGCGCTTCGTCGAGGGCCACTAACTCGGACGCGCGTTCGTCGCTAATTACTGCCCCCTCGTCCAGCGAGATGACCTTCCCGCCGCCGCGTCTCGGGCCCAGATGTTGGCGAGCGTGGTCGATCAGGATGCGCCGCATGACCTGCGCGGCGATGCCGAAGAAATGAGCCCGATTTTGCCAACCCACCTGCTGATCGAAGAGCTTCAAATAAGCCTCATTAACCAGCGCGGTCGTCTGGAGGGTGTGGTTCTGGCGCTCGTGGCTCATGTAGCGATGGGCGAGCCGGCGCAGTTCACTCTCGACCAAAGGCAGGAGTTTATCGAGCGCCGACTGATCTCCGTCGCTCCAGGCGGCAAGCAACTGCGTCACTTCTGGGGAAGGCGATTCCGGCATAGACAACTTATTCGTTCATTCAATGCGATCCTTCGGCAACAAGGAGCGCTCCGATTGTAGCTTTCCCACCCTCCGCTGCCAATTTCACATTGAAGAATTGTTCGCCCGCGGTGTGGAGTTTGGGATGTAACTCTCGCGTTAGTGAGTGGAGGTAGAAGGACGTGAAGTCCCATCGGCGGCGATGCGACACGGGGCGACGGCCTTCACCGACAATCTTATACAGGAGTCCACATGTCTAATCACTCGTTCGCACACATGCGCAGGTCAACGCCGCCTTGGCGCCTCGGCGTCTGCCTGGCTTTCGGCCTGTTGTTGCTGGCGCCGTGCTCTTTTCGCCAGCCTGCGAACCACTCTCATTCGGCCCACGGTTCGCATGAAAAGAGCCATAAGAGAGCGGAGCAGACGGAAGCCTCCAACCCAACAAGCGCCCGGCGAGAGATGGCCGGTGCGGAGGCGCGCACGTACTTACACGAGACGAGTGAAGGCCAATCGCTGGCGCGGGCGATCACGGCGGCGCGGTTCGGCCTGAGCCGGCAGGAGCGCGGCCCGATGGGCGAGGCTGGCGTCGGCTACTTAGGGATGAGCCACGAGCAGAACCTGAACGCGTGGTTCGCCGACGAAGGCGTGACCGTGCGCCCCACGGTCGCCGAGTCTGAGCGCGAGCGTTCGTGGCACATGGACATGAGGCTCAAGGCATACGGTTACGGGGAACAACTGCAACCCGCGCCGCCCGTCTCGGCGCGCCACGTGAAAGATAATCGCATCGAATACGAGCGCGCGGGGAGTTCCGAAATGCGGCTTTCGGATCTCGTATTCACAGGCGTCGGGCCGCTTATTCCTCAATCCGAAATGGATTCAAAAATCGTGGAATGGTACGAGAACCGACCTGACGGCATCGAGCAAGGATTCACTCTCATGGCTCGGCCCGAGCGCGATAGCGCAGTCGGGAGTGATGAACCGCTGCGTCTAAAGATCTCCCTTAACGGAGACTTGCGAGCCCGCGTAAAGAACGACGGGCGAGAACTTGAGCTAATAGATACGCCCGGCAATCCGGTGTTGAGTTACGGCAAACTTACGGCATCGGATACTGACGGAAAGCCGCTCGCCGCGCACATGGAAGCGAGCGCGGATGGCAGCGAGATCGCTCTGGTGGTTGATGACCGAAGCGCGTCTTATCCAATCGTGATCGATCCGATCACTGCGTCGCTGGAAAAGATATTGGATGCGACCGGTCGCCATCAGGCCGGGGCGCAATTTGGCGATGCGGTAGCGATTGATGGCGACAGTGCAATAGTGGGCGCCTGGTTGGAAGACAACGGGACACTTGATGGTGGTACTGTGTACTTATTTACTCGCACCGGAACGGCATGGAGCTTTAACGGCGCACATTTTAGTACTGTTGCTCAAGGTCGGTGCGGCTATAGCGTCGCAATCAGCGGTGATCTCGTCGCATGGGGTTGTCCCGGAGTAAATGCTAATGCCGGCAGAGCCAATGTCGAGAGCGTCAGCACGCAACAGACCGTAGAGCTTCAACCTGGGCCCGGCTTACCGCAGCCCGGCGATTTCTTCGGAACGAGTGTCGCCATCAGCGACAGCGACGTGGTTGTCGGCTCGCCTTCTTTTGTCATCGATGGCAAGACAAACGTCGGCGTGGTTGATAAATTCACTCTGGATTCCAACCTCAACGTGACATCTCATGAGGGGTTTGGCCCTTCCACGGTGGTACAAAACGCCCGCTTTGGCGACTCGGTAGCGATTGAAGGAAACACTATTTTCATCGGCGTGCCGGGTTCAAATCAGGTTGTCGTCGCTTCACCTTCACCAAGACAGACGCTACAGGCCAATGATAGTGCATCCGGTGACCTCTTCGGCCAGACGGTCGCTCTGAGCGGCGACACGGCCGTCATCGCGGCACCCGCTAACGATGAGAAAGGAACCGACGCGGGGGCGGCCTACGTTTTCGTCCGCGACGCCAACGGGCAATGGATCCAGCGACAGAAGCTGACGGCCGGCGACGGCAAGGCTAACGACATCTTTAGCTATTACGCCGTTGCCATCGAAGGCAACATGATTGTAGTCGGCGCTCGCCGCCAGGATTTGGGCAGTGGCAATCCCAACGACAACTCCGGCGCGGCCTATATCTTTACCCGCAGCGGGACCGTCTGGAACCAGCAGGCCAAACTCTCGGCTGGCGGGTTTTTCCGCGCGCCGGGCGACGAGTTCGGCACCAGCGTGGGCATTAGCCGTGACACCGTCATCGTCAGCGCGCCTCATGAGACAGCTACGGATGGCACTACAAACGCCGGCGTAAGCTACGTCTATCGTCTCAACTGCGTGCCACCGAGTAATACTAAAGCGGTCAGTTGTGGCATCGCCTTCTGTAATTTTTTCAGCGCTTGTCCGGGTAGTTCGGTGCTTATCTCCGTCAGTGGCGCGGGCGTCAACACGGCCAGCATTCAATGGCGTCGGAACGGTCAGAACATTCCCGGCGCGACCGGCCAAAGTTACAGCATTAACAGCGCGAGCACGTCGGATGTGGGTGTTTACGATGCGGTAGTTTCCAACGCGTGCGGCAGCGATGTTTCAGAGCCTTTTACACTCAGCCTCCACACCTTCAGCCTGAACCCGTCGGGCCAGAACTTCGGCGCGGCGGGCAGCGCCGGCATCGTCAGCGTGACCTCCACCGGAAACTGCGACTGGACGGCCGTGAGCAACTCGCCCTTTATCAACATCACCGGCCCCACTTCCGGCACGGGCAACGGCACGGTCGGCTTCTCTGTCGCGGCCAATCCCGGCACGACTCAGCGAACCGGGACGCTCACGATTGCCGGGCAGACCTTCACGGTCACTCAGGACGGTAGCGCTCCGACGCCGACGCCGACGCCGTCGCCCACGCCCACAACAACAACCGTCCAATTCAGCGCGGCCAACTACTTCAGCGTCGAAGACTGCGCCGCCGTGAGCGTGACCGTGACTCGCGCGGGTAACACCTCGGGGGCCGCGTCGGCCGATTACGCGACCTCCGACGGCAGCGCCTCGGAGCGCAACGATTACACCACCGCGCTCGGAACCCTGCGCTTCGCGCCGGGCGAAACCGCGAAGAGCTTCGACGTTCTCATCAACGAAGACTCCTTCGTCGAAGGCGCGGAGAGCTTCAACGTGAGTTTGAGCAACCCGCAGGGCGCGAGTCTCGGCGCGCAATCAATGGCGAACGTTCAGATTACAGACGACCTCTCGGAGCCCGCGTCCAATGTGATAGACGACCCTCTGAACTACGTGGGACAGCACTACCACGATTTTCTCTCGCGCCAGGCGGACCCTCCGGGCCAAAATTTTTGGGCGAACGAGATCCTTTCGTGCGGGACGGATACGAATTGCATCCAGGTCAAGAGGGTAAACGTGTCCGCCGCTTTCTTCCTCTCGATAGAGTTTCAGCAGACGGGCTATCAGGTGATACTGATCTACAAATCCACCTACCCCGACGGCCCGCAACACCCCCGCGGCTTTCCGCGCTATCGGGAGTTCCTTCGCGACACGCAGGAGATAGGGCGCGGCGTGGTGGTCGGTCAGGGTAACTGGGAGTTGCAGCTACAGCAGAACAGACTGGACTTCGCCCGCCGTTGGGTGGCGAGTCCGGACTTCCTCGCACGGTTTCCGGCGGCAATGGGCGCGACGGCCTTCGTCGATCAGCTCTTCGCCACCTCGAGCGTGGCGGCGACGACGGCCGAGCGCAACGCCGCCATCGCCGCTTACGGCGTCGGCAACACGGAGGGGCGTGCGCAGGCTCTGCTCAGCGTTACGAATAGCGCATCCGTCCGCGGCCAGCACTTCAACGCCGCTTTCGTCCTCATGCAATACCTGGGCTACCTGCGGCGAATGCCGAACGATCCACCGGATAACAATTTCGCCGGTTTCGATTTTTGGCTCAACAAGCTGAACCAGTTTAACGGCAACTTTCAAAAGGCGGAGATGGTCAGGGCGTTTCTGGTCGCGGACGAGTTCCGTCGCCGGTTTGGCCCCTGATACTCCAGAGTAGGCGAGCGACTGAACCCTCGCCATTCATCATTATCTATCAGCAAACAGATAGGCGGGAGGATCTCCATAACCCTCCCGCCTATCTGTTTGCTGATAGAAAGGTTGTGCCTCAAGATCTCGCCCTGAATCGTTTATATGGTGACTTTCTCAAGCCGCATCTTCCTCTGCTCCCAGTTATTTTGGGCGAAACTTGGTGGGTGTGAAATGGCGAGTCTGATAACCAAAAACCTATTAACCCATCATTTATCAGTAGCTTACAGGAGTAATCGTCGGGTGCCTTATCGGACGCGGCCTTCTAATCCGTACCCGTTCAGGTGGGTACGACTGAGCCTCCGGCCAAGAGTGGATGCTTGATACGCAGGTTGCTGCTTCGATGAGCAGGGATCTCCTGATGAGAATCTCGGTATCTAATCTTTCGTCATATTTGTATGTAACTAACGTGAGTTCGACGTAATGTGCGTGACGAGCGAGCGCACCGCCTCTTGCTCGTAGTAACTTTCTCCCGCGTTCGTAGGATTTCACGCCCGCAAGTTCGCGCAACAATTTTTCGTCGCGCCGCAGTTTTAACGATTCGTCGTACATACGTCTTTTCGCTATACGTTCCTTATGTGTACAGCTTTCCGCGAAAAACAGTCGGCTATAAAACGCCCGATGAGGTATTATTCAAACCGACCTCTTATTGCACTTCAAAGCTGAATCCATAATTGTAAAACCGCCTGGTCAGGAACTCTTATTATGTCTCACTACCTCAAGTTTCGTCGGATTCCCCTACGCGAACTCAAAGAAATAATTCTGCCCGGCATCAAATGTCTCCTGCCAATCCTGCTTTGCATTGCGCCTATAAATTCGCTGGCGCAAAGCGCGGAGCAAACCTCGCAAAGTCAGAGTAGCGAGATAAGTTCTTCTCAGTCCGTAGCAGATAATGCCCGCCCGCTTCCGCCCGGTCAGAATGTTGAGCGCGAGCTGCGTGACGGAGAAACACATGCCTACACAATCACGCTCACGACAGGAGAATTTTGGCGCGCGACGTTCGTTGCGCCGAATCTTAAAACTGAACTGAGCTTCTTCGCTCCCGGCGGCGCGCGCATTATCAGTTACCGCCGACAGGACTTGAGCGAACAGAAGCAGCGCCCCGTGGTGCTTGTTGCAGAGGCGTCCGGAGCGTACCGGCTCGAAGTGCGCGCGGCGGGAAAGGAGAAGGCGGAAGGGCTCTATCGAATCGAAGCCATTGATGTGCGCGCGGCGACTGGCGTGGATAAAACTTTATTTGCCGCGCTGAAGATGAATGACGAAGCGGAGATTCTGGAGTCCGACCACACGGCTGAATCCAACCGACAGGCCGCGGCGAAGTATGAAGAGGCCGGAGCGCTTCTGCGCGCGGTGGGCGAGCGCACAGACGAGTCGGATGCGCTCAACAAGGCCGGTCAGATTCGCTTTCTTTTAGCCGAATACCAGCAGGCGCTCGACGCTTTCAATCGAGCCGTCGAAGCGGCTCGTCTGGCCGCTGATAGCCGTCGCGAATACACCGCGACGGCCAATATCGGTACCGTTTATACGTTCGTGGGAGATCAACCGAAGGCGCTGGATTATTACAACCGCACGCTTGCGCTCGCGCAGGCTCTCGGCAACAAGAAGGATCAGGCCACTCTATTAAATAACATCGGGCAGGCCTATTCCAGAATGAGCGAGAACGCGAAGGCGCTGGATTACTACAATCGCGCGCTCCCGCTCGCGCGCGCCGAGCGCGATGTCAAACAGGAAGCCTCGACGCTCAATAATATCGCTTCCATATTTGACCGGCAGGGCGAAAGCGCGAAG
>JBJMGR010000102.1:0-22491 GCA_045807805.1 Pyrinomonadaceae bacterium
CGTTATCAAGCTTGTGTAGAGAACAATTTGGGAATGTTATTCCGCACGGTTGGTAAATACTCCGAGGCGCATGAGCATTTAGACCGGGCGCAGGCGTTGATGACGAGTTTGAAGGATAGTGTGCATCTGGCGCAGGTGGACGAGACGCGGGCGAGGGTTTTTCTGGCGGAGGGGCGGGCGGGGGATGCGGAGAGGTTGGCGAGGGCGGCGGCGCTGGTGTTGGAGAGGGGCGGGGAGCAGTCGCTCCTGGCGGAGGCTCTGACGACGCAGGGGACGGCGTTGGCGAGGTTGGGGCGTTACGAGGAGGCGCGCGCGGCGTTGGAGCGTGCGGAGGAGGTCGCGGGGTTGGCGGGCGACTCGGAGGGCGCGGGACAGGCCGCGCTCACGTTGATAGAGGAGATGGGCGAGCGGCTTGAGTTGTGCGACTTGGAGGACACGTACGAGCGCGCACTCCGCCTGCTCGCGGGCTCGCGCCATCCGGGCAATAAGGACAGGCTGCTCGCGTGCGCGAATATCGTGCTCGAACTCGTGGGGGCGCTGCCGTCGCCTTCGACGTGGGAGGAGTTCTCTTTCAAACAGGCGGTGCGTCGTTACGAGGCGCGTTTGATAGAGGGTGCTCTGAGGGAGACGGGCGGGGTCGTGTCGCGCACGGCGCAGCTACTGGGTCTGACGCGGCAGAGCCTGGACTCGATGCTGCACCGTAGACACAGACGCCTGCTCCCCTTTCGCACGCCGACAGAGCCCCGGCGTAGCAGTCTGATGTTTCGCGAGGACGACCCCGCGCAGGAGGGGCGGCGGATGGTGCACATACTCCACGCGGAGGACGACACGCTCGTCGCGAACGTCGTGAAGGAGACGCTGAAGGATGAGGGTTGGCGCGTCTCGACCTACACGGACGGCACGGCGGCGCTCGCGGAGATAGAGGGCGAGACGCACTACGACCTTATGATCGTAGACAACCAACTGCCGGGCGTGGGCGGCCTCGAACTCTTGAGCCGCGCGCGACAGCTCACGCACCGACAGCAGGTGCCGATCATAATGCTCTCCGCGACCGACGAGTGGCGCGAGGCACGGCGCGCGGGCGCGACCGCGTTCCTGCGCAAGCCCGAGGACGTGCATGCGCTCACAGAGACCGTCGCGCGCCTTCTCGCGCGCAGGCTGAGACAGATTTAAGGCTCGGCGATAAAAAATCGGAGGTTGAAGATTTCGGGACGGAAGGCGAGGACGGCCGTCCCGACGCGCGGCCCGACTGTCGGGTCGAGGCCGCGCGCGGCCGGGGCGGACTTGGCGGGACGCCTCGGCCAACTATTTAACAGCCCACGGCGACGCGGTCAAGATTTAAACGCGTCGCCTGACGGGGCGGTGCCCGTAGACTCTCGGCCGGGAAGCACGCGAGTCTACGGGCACCGAGGCGTTCGGCCTGTGCGCGAAGTCTTATAGCATTTACATTTGAGCTTAACTGAAGAGTAGTTCACCAACGGCAGGCACAGATGGCACGGCTTTCAAGCCTTTGGCCGTGCCATCTGTGCCTGCGTCGGTGAACTACTCTTCACATCCACTCAGGTGAAATCTGCTCTAGTGAGTGCGCACGCCGGGGAGTCTCCAGACGGGGCCGAGGCGTGTGTACTCCGAACGGGGCAGTTGGACGAGCAGCGGCCGCTTCCTTGAGTCGAGCCAGCGTAGGAGCGCTTCGAGATTGGGCTGTTCCATCGCGGTGCAGCCCGCAGTCCCCTTCGACGGCCCTGCCCAGATGTGCAGGAAGATGCACGACCCGCCGCCGGGCACGGCGCGGGCGTTGTGCGCCACTATGACGCCCCAACGGTAGCCTTCGACCTCGCGCATGCGCTCGGAGCTGTTCCAGTCAACTGTCTTAACGGCCGACCTGTTTACGACGCGGTTGTATTGCGCGGAGGCCGTGTCGTCCACGCACTCGACTTGGGGCGTTAAGGGCGTGTAGGGCACGCGCAGCCACGTCGCCTCGCCCGCGTTCGCGAAGCCGAAGGCGCGTGTTAAGCGGAAGACGCCCGCAGGCGCTCGCCCGTCGCCCTCTCTCTTTGAAGGCCCCTCGCCTTCCGGTTCGACAAGCCCGTCGCCCCAGCCGAGACCGCTTCGGCCCACGACGATATCGAAGGCTTCGCCAACCTGTATCCACTTCGCACCCCTTCGCTCGAAACGTCGAAGAGTGCCGCGCACGGAACTCCATTCGGGCGTCGTTACTATAATCAACTGTCGCGAGCCCGCGAGCGGCGACTTCAGCTTAGCCTCCGCCGAAGCGACGTGCGCGGCGGCGATGGCGATGATGAAGGCAAGCCTTATAAGAATCGTTATGCGCATCGTGTCTTAACTCTTCGACTTCATGTGCGAGTCGAGCCAGTCGAGGACTGTGGTGTACCAGAACTGCGAGTTGGCGGGCTTGAGTATCCAGTGGCCCTCGTCCGGGAAGATGACGAGCTTCGACTCTACGCCCTGACGTTGCAGGTAGGTGAAGAGCTGCAAGTCCTGGTCTACGGGGACGCGGAAGTCCAACTCGCCGCCGGTGACGAGCGTGGGCGTCTTGAAGTTCCTAGCGAAGCGGTGCGGCGACCAGCGCTCGTATAGCTCGGGCGCGTCCCAGGGCGTCCCCTTAAACTCCCACTCGGGGAACCAAAGCTCTTCGGTCGCGCCGTACATGCTCGAAAGGTTGAAGACGCCCGCGTGCGCGACCAGAGTCTTGAACTTAACGGCCGGGTGGTCGTTGTGCCCCAGAATCCAGTCCACCATGTAGCCGCCGTAACTCGCGCCCGCAGCCGCCACGTTGTTCTTGTCAACGAACGGCATCGAGGCCACCTGCGCGACGCCGTTCATGATGTCCGTGTAAGCCTTGCCGCCCCAGTCGCCCGAGATTTCGTTCGTGAACTGCTGGCCGAACCCCGTAGAGCCGCGCGGGTTGGGCATAAAGACCACGTAGCCGTCGGCCGCGTAGACTTGCGGATTCCAGCGGTAGCTCCACGCGTCGTTCCAGGCGCCTTGCGGGCCGCCGTGTATGAGCACGACGAGCGGATACTTCTTCGACGCGTCGAAGTTCGGCGGCTTGAAGAGCCAGCCCGAGACCTTCGCGTCGGCCCCGCCCGTCCAGGTCAACTCCTCTGCCGCGCGCAGTCCGAAGCGCTGCATGAATGCGTCGTTCGTGTGGGTCAGCGGCGCGCCCATGTTGCCTGCGGAGCCGAGCGGCGCGACGCCGTCTAGTCGCGCGGTGTAAATCTCCGTCGGCGTCGTGGCTGTCGAGCGCGTGAAGATGAGGAGGCGCGAGTCGCGAGAGATTTGCACGTCGCCGTTCGAGCCGCCGACGAGCTTGCGCATCGAGCCGTCGGCGACCGACACGTTGAAGATGGGCTCCTGCCCGCGCTCGCCCGAGACGAAGTAGATGGAGCGGCCGTCGGGCGCGAAGGTGAAGTCGTCAACGTATGCGTCGTAACGGGGCAGAAGCTCGCGCGTCGTCTTCGACTGACGATCGTAGAGCATCAAGCGCCAGCGGTCGCTCTCGAACCCGGCGGTGGCTTGCGAGCGATACGCGATGAAGCGTCCGTCGGGAGAGTAGCGCGGCGTCTTGTCCGCGCCCTTGTTGTCGCCTGTAAGTCTGCGCGGCTCGCCGCCCGAGACCGGGACGACGAAGATGTCCGCGTTCGTCGAGGCCGCCTCAATCCTGTCCGTGTTGCGCGCGAACGCAAGCTCCTTCGAGTCGGGCGAGAAGGCGTAATCGGTGGGGTCGCCCACGGAGAATGGCGGCGCGTCGAAGTCGCCCGGAGTGAGGTCGCGCGCCGCGCCGCCGTCCGTCGAGACGACGAAGACGTGCGTGTGCTTGCCCCCCTTCCACTCCGTCCAGTGGCGGTATAGAAGGCTCGACGCGACGTGCGCCTTGACGGGGTTCTTCTCGGCCTCCTCGTCGCGCGAGCGGTTGCATGGGTCGTCGGCGCAGTCGGCGTACACGTCCGAGGCGAAGGCTATCAGCCGCCCGTCGGGCGACCAGACCGGGTCTGAAGCGCCGGTCGAGATGTTCGTCAACTGTTTTCGGTCTGAGCCGTCCGCGTTCATCGTCCAGATTTGTCCGCCGTTGACGAAGGCGAGCAGTCGGCCGTCGGGCGACCAGCGCGGCGTCGTCGCGCTCGACGTGCCGCTCGTCAACTGCTTCGGCTCGCCGCCCGCGACCGCCACGACGTAAAGCTGCGTGCGGTTCCGGTTGGCCGCAACGTCCGGCACGGTTATCTGGTACGCGACCGAGCGTCCGTCGGGCGAGAGCTGCGGGTCTGCGACGCGCTGAATCTTGAGCATCTCCTGAACTGTGAAGCGCGCCGCCGCGGGGCTTTGCGCGCCCGCGTGTGTGGACAAGCACAGGATGGCCGCCAAAGCGCACAGGCTCTTGAAGAGACGTTTCATAAATTCCTCCTCCGAGGCTCCGGACATGAAAAGTTTGGAAGGTTCGACCGCAGACTTTATCGGAGTCGGCGACGAGTGACAAGCGACGAGTGGCGAGTAGTCTTACGCTTACATCCCTCACACTATGCGCGCGAGGCTTGTTATGATTTGCGGCGGCGGCGCGGCCGAGGTTCACGTCTATGAGAGAGCTTGCGAAGTGGCTGATGCACGAAGACCGGAAGGAGCTGTTCGGGTTCCTCTTCGCGGCCGTTCAGCACCTGATCTTCATCGCGCTGGCCGCGCTCGTGCTCTGGCCTTTGGGCGACGCGGCGCTGGCGCTGCGGCTCGCGAAGGGCGGGCTCGTCCTTTGGGTCGTGCTGTGCGTGACGTTCTTCGCGCTCGCCTTCGTCCAACGAAAGCTTCGCGTTGACCTCTACTCGCGCCCCGACGCATACGTCAATTCGTCGGCGGCGGTCGGCGCGTTCCTGCAAGCCGGTTGGTCTGCCTTCGCCGCGCTCGCGGTGCGCGACTTCGCCGCGGACGCGCAACTTTGGCCCGCCGTCGTCCTCTACTTAGTGGGGCTGCTCTCCTGCTACGTCGCCTTCAACATAGTCTCTTCCTTCTACACGGGCCACGTCTACAGGCTCATCAACATCACGCTCGCGCTCGTCAGCTTCGCGCTCTTCTGCCTTTGGCCCACGGCCGCGCGCGCCGTCTATGGCTGGTTCTTCCGCCTCTTCTAAAAGCGTCTAAGAGTGTAAGGAAAAAGGCGGAAGGCAAAAGTAAGGATAAGAAGAAGCGCGGCCTTCATCGTTGAATGATGAAGGCCGCGCTGTATTACATCTTAACTTTTGCCTTCTGCTTTTTTACTTCTGCCTTACCTGCGGTCGGCCGTACGGCCGGGGAGGTTGACGAGTTCGTTTATGCGCGCGCGTATGACGCGTGTGAGCAGGCGCGTCTCGGCCATCGTGTAGTTGGCCGAGCGGAAGATCGCGCCCAGTTGGCCGTCCGTGAGGCGCGAGAGGCGCTCGCCTATCCAGCGCGCGTGCTCGATGCGAACCTTGTCCACGAGCCCCTTGTTCTTCCCCGTGAAGTGGAAGTCAACGTAGCCGCCCTCGACCTTGTCTATGAACTTCGTGTCGGCGAAGTCCTCGGGCTCGTTGCGGCTGCGTGTGATGCGCCAGAAGAAGCCGGGGCCGCCGCCCTCTTTGCCGAAGGTCGCGCCGAGGTCGCTGATGACGTAGCGAAGCTCTGCTCCGCCGCGCCCGCCGGGCGAATAGATACGTACGTTGTTCGAGTCCTTCAAGTCCCAGTTGTTGACCATCACCATAAGAACTTTCAGGCCCTCAAGCTGAGGCGTGCCCTTGAAAGGGTTCTCCTTCCAGCTCCACTCGTCGAGCCGCTTCATGTTCTTCGGCCTCGCCTCGAAGCGAACGTTCTCGAAGACGCCGCGGCCGGGGATGTTAACGCGCGGCACGAGGTAGTTGATCTCCGTGACGTAGCCCGCGGCCCAGACCAGACGCACGGCGGCCGTCTCGCTCTGCGCCTCCTTGCTCACTTTCGCGACCCACTCGCGCCCGCGCGCGTCGCGCACGCGAAACTTCTTCGAGACGCCGCCCTGCTCCTCCTTTATGAAGGTGAGCCTGCTCGTGGCGGGGCGCATGCCTGTGCCGCCCGGCCCCGCCGAGAGGTTGAGCTTGCCGGGGTCTGTGTCGCGCCAGAGCACGGGCGTGCCGCGCGGCACAGGCTTCTTCCTGGACTTCTTCTGCGCGGCGTACGAAGGCAACGCCGCGACTACGAACAGAAGCAGCGCGGCGAGCGCCGCGGCCGTGTGGGTCTTGACTCTCACAAACATCCTCCTCCGACGCGCGGGCCTTCCGAGTCGGCGTCACGCACGCGCGCGCGGGCGAACAGCGGCGCGACGCTTCCGGGACGTACAAAGGGCCTCACGGCTCTCATCCTCTAATTGTTACGCGGGAGAACTGCTGCGTTGATAGTACCAAGCCGGCGAAACGGAAGGCAAAAGGCAAAAGGAGCGCGATAAGAAGAAGAGCGGCCTTCATCACCAAGAAGAAGAGCGGCCTTCATCATCAACGCTTGACGAAGGCCGCGCCGTCTTCACTCTTAACTTCTACCTTCTGCCTTCTGCCTTCTGCCTTCTGCCTTCTGCCTTCTGCCTTCTGCCTTCCCTACTGCTTCAATCCCGGCTTCGCTGCTCGCTCGTCGCGCGTGGTCTGCTCGTCCGCGGGGAGGAGCGACCAGAGCCAGCGCACGGCGCGTTCGAGCTTCCCACGGTCGGACGCACGCAAAGCCTCTTCGCCCTCGGCGAGCCAGCGCGCGGCCTCTTCGTTGTTGACGAAGCGCGTGCCGGGGCGTCGCATGTGTGTGAACCAGCTCTCCCAGAACCACTGCTGCGCGTGGAGCACCTGGCCGCGCAACTCTCGCAGCGCGGCGGACGCGCGACGTACTCCGCGCACGTCGCCCCGCGCAGTGGCCTCCGACAGTTCGCGCCGTAGCACGGCGAGGCGTTCGCGCTGCGCCTCGTTGCCGTACGCCGTCACGTCCTCCGCGACCGACTCGGCGAGCCGCGCTGCCGTATCCGTCAACGAGCCGCTCGGCGCTACACCAGCGCGCCGTTCGAGTCCCGCGACGCGACCGCGCATCTCGCGTAGACGCTCGACGACGCCGCGCGCGCGGTCGTGGTCGCCCGCGTCGCCCGCCGCGTCGTGCGCGCCGAGTTCTATGTCGAAGTCTTCAAGCTCGCGCCGCAACGCTTCGGCCTCTTCGCGGCGTGGGTCGCGCGAAGGGATGAAGGACGCGGGCGGTGCTTCGACTCCGCCCGCGTAGCCGTCGTCGTAGACGACTTCGGGGAAGTCGAAGTCGTCCGTTGAAGGAAGATGAGAGCCGACCTTCATCAAATGCTCTTCGAGGCGCGTGAGGCGCGCGAGACAGTTCTCGATTTCGAGGTGCGCGCCCTTCAACAATTCGACGTAGTCGGGCTCCTCGTCCTTCGGTATGAAGATGCGGTCGGTGAAGTGCTCGTTGAGGTGCGGGACGAAGACCTCGACCGTGATGAGGCGCGAGGCGTCAACCTTTATGTGAAGCTGTAGCTCGGAGCCCTCGGGCACGGGCCGTCGCACGGCGTCGCTGCGCACGTGGAAATTTCCGACCCAACTGTTCGCATGCGGGTCTGTGAGCGCCTCGCCCTCCCAGAGCTTAATCGCGAGCGAAGTGTCGGGCTCGCTCGGGCGCAAGGTGTGCGCGGCGCGGTACGTCACGGTGCGCTCGGCCGGAAGGAGCGTGCGTCGCGGGAAGACCGGGCTCAACTCGACGCGGCCGTCCGCGTGCGCCAACTCGACCGAGATAGTGTGCGGGAGCGGCGGCGCGTCGAGCGAGAGGCCGTGCCTTATTTGAAACTCGGAAGGCTCGACGGCGAGCGCACGCCCCTTCGAGTCGCGCAGGGCGAGCGTGAAACGGTTGAGCCGACCTTCTTGCAGCACGACCGAAGTCTCGAAGAAGCCTTCGCCGACGGGCTGCCAGCCGCTCGTCCAGACGCCGCCCTCCGCGTCAACTTTAACTTCCAGCCGCGCGGCGACAGAGCGCCCCGAGAGCTTGCCCGCGACGCGCGCGCGGGCTTCGGCGCTGACGGGGTCGAAGGCGAGACGTACGCTCAAGCCTTCCGCCGTCGGCTCTGACTTCGGACTTTGCGCGGCCGCGCTGCGCTCGACGGTCGCGGCGTAGCGGGCCGCGCCGCGCGCGACGACGGTCATCGGGTCGAGCGTCGAGTCAACCGGCGCGCCGACGTGCGATGCGAGCGCGGCGCGCACGTAGGGCATCTGCGTCGGGCCGCCGATGAGTAGCACGCGGTCTAAGTCCGAGCCTTTGACTCGCGCGCCCGCGAGCGCTTCGTCCGTCAGACGCATGCAGCGTTCGACGAGCGGCGCGGTCTCCGCTTCGAGTCGCGCGCGAGTCAAAGGAAGCTCGGCCTCTATCGGTCGCCCTTCCAGATCGTCGCCGAGGTCTATGAGGCTGATGATAGTTTCGTCGGCGGTCGTCAACTCTATCTTCGCGTACTCGGCGATGAAAGCGAGCCTTCGCAGAAGTCGTTTGTGCGCCGAGGCGTCCGTGTCCGCGCGCGGCAGCGCGAACTGCCCGTAGAGGAAAGGCAGAAGCACACTCTCCGCGAGCGCGAGGTCAACGTCCTTACCGCCGAGGTGGTTGTCGCCCCTGTGTTCGAGCACGTTGAGGCGTCCGTCGCGCGTCGAGACGACGGCCACGTCGAGCGTGCCGCCGCCGAGGTCGAAGACGAGCCAGCGCTGGTCGCACACTCCGGCTTCGGCGCCGTACGCGATTGCCGCCGCGATGGGCTCTTGCAGGAGCGGATACTCTTCGAGCCCCGCGAGTCGCGCGGCGCGCGCGGTCGCGTCGCACTGCAAGGCCGTGAAGGCGGCGGGCACCGTGACGCACGCGGCGCGCACCTCTTCGCCCGTGCGCCGCCGCGCGTCGGCGATGAGAGACTTGAGAACTTCCCCGGAAATCTCCTCGGGCGACATCACGCGGCCCGACGCGGGGAAGGTCTTCGAGTAGCGCTGCCCCATCAGGCGCTTCATCTCCTGCGCGACGTTGTCCGGGTCTTCGGCCACGGCGTTGTACGCGCGACGGCCGACCATCAACGCGCCCGACCTCAAAACGCGCACGACCGAAGGCGTCACGTTCATCTGGTCGTTGTTCTGTATCACGCGCACCTCTCCTTCGTGCGCGTGCGCGAGACAGGAGTTGGTCGTGCCGAGGTCTATGCCGAAATTTATGTAGTCAGTCATGGAAAGTTTTGATGACGACCTGCCCGTAGCGGACGACCGAGCCGCGCCAGAGAATGATAGGCGAGACGGTCTCCGCGATGAGCTGCGCGCCCGTTGGAAGCGTTGCGTCCCCGTATGAGTCGAGGACTTCGACGGCGAGGCCGGGCTCGTACGGGCGGCCCGTCACGTCCAGGACTTCGAGGCCGTGCGCGTTGAGGAAGCTCGCCATCCTGCGCGCGACGTGGCGCGCCTGCGGCGGCGACTCCGACGCGTCGGCGGCCCAACGGTCGAGCCGCCACCACTCCACCGCAAGCTCGGCCAGAGACGCGAGCGACACCTCGATACTCTTCGGCGGTTCGTCAGTCATTCGTCCTCTCGTTCAAGACTCGCCGCGCTTAACGCGCGTGCAGCCGGCCACGAACAATACAAGAATCCGCGCCGGACGTGAAGACTCTCGCTCAAGGCGCGGGCGGAGGAAGAAGCAGCGCGTTGCCGTTCTGCACGGGCGTCCGCGAGTCGCGCGTGCGTGCGTGACGCTTTCGGCCGCGCGTTGACTTAACCGCACCCGGCTCGTCGAGTATGAGCGGCGTGGGGATCGGGTAAGGCTGAGTGTTGAGATTCAGGTTGTAGTTCAGGTTCATCTGGAAAGGCGTGTAGGTCGGCATGGGGAAGCCGACGGGGTACGTGCGCGAGGGGCTCGTCTTTATGACGCCGCAGAACTGAAGCCCGAAGCACGCGACGGCGAACCCCAAACAGACGAGGATGGCGGGCCAGAACTCCGACCTCCTCCGCTGTAGATTGAAGAATGAATCGAGAGTCTTCTCGCCAGCGGGGTTGTCCCTGAAAAGCTCCTCTGGCTCGCGCGTGTCGGCAAGCTCGCGCGCGACTATTCCGGCGTAGCCATCGCCGCTCTTCGCGCGGGTCGTATCGAAGGGCACGAGCGCGCGCAGCTTCACAGCGGCGGCCGAGTCCGTCTCGCCGCCGGGCGGCGCGAGCGCGTAAGACTTCAGCGCGACGAAGAGACTCTCCTCTCGCCGCCCCGCGCGGTCGAAAGCGTCCGAGAGTTGAAGGAGCTTCGACGCGGCGTGCTCAAGGACGCGGCGCGCGGCGTAGTGCGACGCGCCCGCGACCGTGGCGAACTCCGAGAGTTCCCGCGTCAGGAGCTTGAACCTGCGCCACGCGGCGTTCGCGTAGTTGCGGACGGTCGCCGCGCCTTGACTCTCTATAGAGACTAAGGGCAGCCACGCGAAGGCCACGTCTATCCTCTCCATCAGAGAGTCTTCGAGCGGCCCTAAGATTTCGCGCTCGTACTCTTCGAGGAGCGGCGGCGGAAGACTCGCCGCGCGAAGCAGCGCGAGCGAGCGTCCGCACTCGTCCGTGTCCGTGCGCAGGACGGCGTCGCGCGCGCGCTCGGCCAGCGGCCGCGAGACGACGCGCGGCGCACGCTCGCGTAGCTCGCGCACCTCGGCGTAGGTCACCAACTGCTCGAAGTCGCCGCGCAGGTCGGCCGCAACGAGCCGCGCCCAGAACTCGTCCGACTCGAAGACGCGCCGCCACAACCCGAACGCGCGCGCCCAAGCCTCCGTCTCAAGTAGCTCGGGGTCGAGCCGCGTCAGCCCCGCGAGCGCGAGCAGCGCCGCGTCGTGCGGCGCGTCCGCCCCGACGGATGACAGAGACGAGACCGCGCGCTCCAACTCTTCGACGTTCGAGACGCGCGCGGCCGTCGGCGGCGAGTCGAACCAGAAGAGACGCTCGAAGGCGCGCTGCGCGGGCTCGGACAGGCGGCCCGTGGCGTCGCGCACGTCCGACTCTTCGCGCGCAGTGGGGCCGAGCCACGCGAGGTCTGAGTCGAAACTCTTGCGCACGCCGACCTTGAGCGCGAGCCTCAAAGACGAGGCCGCGTCGAACATCTCGCGCTGCGACGCGCACGCCGCCAATCCGAGCGCGCGAAACGCGCTGCGCGCCGCAGGCTCGAAAGGCGCGGACTCCGCCGCACGCGACTCGCACGCCGCCCTCTTCTCCCCACGCCTCCGAAACAGTCTGATGAGTGACACGTCAATTAAAGGATGAAGGCGGAAGGGTGAAGGATGAAGGAAAGGCTTCAACAGCTCTTGCTTCATCCTCCGTCAATCCGAAATCCGCATTCCGCATTCGAGTGGCGGTTGACTTGACTTGCTTTAAAGTAGTAGAAGCGTTGACTGACGAGCCGCTAAAGCATACTTCATCCGGCTAAAAATAAAGAACCACTTTCGGCGCGCCCGGCGCGTTGGAAGAGGAGGTATTGATGCACGACGACTCGCCCGCGCCGCGCGCGCAGTGGGCCAAAGTCATAGACCAGACGCGCTGCATCGGCTGCCACGCCTGCACGACCGCATGCAAGTCCGAGAACCTCGTCCCCGTCGGCGTCACGCGCACCTACGTCAAGCACGTGGACGTAGGCACTTGGCCCGAGGCGCGGCGCGCGCATCAGGTGACGCGCTGCAACCAGTGCGCTCACGCGCCCTGCGTCACGGCCTGCCCGACCACGGCTATGTTCAAGCGCCCGGACGGCATCGTGGACTTCGACAAAAGCATCTGCATCGGCTGCAAGGCGTGCATGGCCGCGTGCCCCTACGACGCCATCTTCATAAACCCGGAAGACCACTCGGCCGAGAAGTGCAACTTCTGCGCGCACCGCATCGACTCGGGGCTTGAGCCCGCGTGCGTCGTCGTCTGCCCCGTCGAGGCGATAATCGTCGGCGACATGAACGACACCACGTCGCGCGTCGCGCAGTACGTCAACCGCGAGCCCGTGCAGGTGCGCCGTCCCGAGAAGGAGACGCTCCCGAAACTCTTCTACAAGGGCGCGCATCAGGCGACGCTCGACCCGCTCGCCGCGCGCCGCCCCGAAGGCGGCCTCTTCATGTGGGCCGAGCAGAAGCAGGACGCCGGGACGGTCAACTCCGGCAGCCCGAGTTTCACGAACACGTCGGCCGCCGCGCTTCTCTCCTACGACGTGCCGCACTCTATCCCCTGGGACTGGCGCGTGAGCCTATACACTTGGACGAAGGGCATCGCGGCGGGCGCGTACCTCGTCGCGGCTCTCTTCGCTCTTCTAATCAGTTGGAGCGACCCCGGATTGCCGTCTGCTGGCTGGCCGCTCGTCGAGGGCGCGGGGACGCTCTGGCGTTGGGTAGCGCCCGTGCTGTCGGGCGTGTTCCTCGCGGTGACCGGCGCGCTGCTCATATGGGACTTGGAGCACCCCGAACGCTTCTACTTGATATTCACACGCCCGCAGTGGCGAAGCTGGCTCGTCAAGGGCGCGTTCGTCATCGCGGGCTACTCGCTCGTGCTCGCGCTCCACTTCATCGCCAGTTTGACGGGGAGCACGACGGCGCAGTTGTGGTTGACACTGCCGGGCCTGCCGCTCGGCGTGCTGACGGCCGTCTACACTGCGTATCTGTTCGCGCAGGCGAAGGCGCGCGACCTCTGGCAGAACGCTCTGCTGCCGCCGCACCTGCTCGTGCAGTCGCTCCTGCTCGGCTCGGCGGCGCTCCTGCCCTTCGCGCTGTGGCTTGAGCCGCGCATGGTTGCGCCGCTCGCATTGACGCTCGGCGTGACGAGTCTGATTCATCTCTTGATGGTCTGGGGCGAACTGACGCTCACGCACCCGACGGCGCACGCGGCGCTCGCCGTGCGCGAGATGACGCGCGGACGCTACGCGCCGTTCTTCTGGGCGGGGATAGTTCTGACGCTCGCGTCGGTCTTCGCGCCGTGGCTCGGCGTCGCGGCCTCGCCGCTCGCGCTCGTAGGGCTCGCGCTGCACGAACACGCATACGTGCAGGCAGGGCAGGCCGTGCCGCTCGCTTAGAAAGACTCGCTGTTTAGAGCGCCGCTAGAGGGGCGCGCGGAAAGGAGCGTGTTCGATGGCGACCAGGAAGGGCGGAGGGATATCGGGGGTTACGTCAACAGCGGGCGGGGCTGTGAAGGCGTCGTCGTCGGTTAAGCGTGGAGCGGACGGCGGGGCCGCTAAGAAGAGTGTGGCGAAGTCTCCGGCGAAGTCTCCGGCGAACTCTTCGGCGAAGCGCTTCCGCGCGCTCGTCAGGCGCGACGAGGGCAGTGAGGTCTGCGCCATAGACATCCCCTTCGACGTGGAGAAGACCTACGGCGCGCGCGGCCGTGTGCCCGTGCGCGGCACGCTCAACGGCGCGCCTTACCGAAGCTCGCTCTTCCGCATGGGCGGCGACTGCCACTTCATGGTCGTCAACCGAAAGCTGCGCGAGTCGGCGGGCGTGAGCGGCGGCGAGACCGTCCCCGTCACGATGGAGCGCGACACGGAGCAGCGCGTCATCACGCCGCCCGCGGACTTCGCGCGCGCACTCAAAGATAACAAGGAAGCACAGTCCCTCTGGGACAGGCTCAGCTACACGCACCGACGCGAGCACGTCGAACAGATCGAAGCAGCGAAGAGGCCCGAGACGCGCGCTCGCCGCATAGAGAAGTCAATCCAACTCCTGGCCTCCGGCAGGAAGGAGCCTCGCTGATGCGAAGCGTCGCCAACCTCGGACGCGCGAAGTTGAGCGCCTCCGCGTGCATGGCCCTCCTGTGCGTGCTTCTGCTCGTCGCGGGGGCGAATGCGTCGGCCGCCTCGGAGCGGCGTGTCAGGTTCGGGCGCGAGCAGACGAAGGCGCGCGTGTCGGGGCGGCTGAAGGGGATAAACGACAGCCTCATCTTCGTCGCGCGTGCGCGCGGCGGGCAACGCATGCGCGTGACAATCGTGCGAAGCTCCGGCCCCGTCCACTGCGCGGTCACCTCGCCTTCGGGCGAAGATGAGGGGCAGCCCGGCACGGGGACTATCTTCGACGAGGCGCTTAAGCAGACCGGCCTCTACCGCATACGCGTGACCGAGAGCCAGATGGGCGAGCAATGGCGAGGCTCCGTCCTACTCGAAATCGAAATCAAATGAGCGACATGAATCTCAAAGAACTGAACGAGCGCGTGAGCGCCGCGCGCAAAGAGACGGAGGCGCGCGGAGAGACTTTCTATCCGGGGCCGAGCCGCGTGCATCTGGCGGCGTTCCCGCCGAAGGAGCGTTGGGACGATTGGGTCGAGTTGGAGTCGAAGGCTTGGCCCGAGCGGCTTGAGCGGCGATACATGCTCGTGCCGACGACGTGCTTCAACTGCGAGTCGGCGTGCGGG
Organism: Pyrinomonadaceae bacterium; assembly: GCA_045807805.1. GTDB lineage: Bacteria > Acidobacteriota > Blastocatellia > Pyrinomonadales > Pyrinomonadaceae > QHXN01. Next base: position 14,370 of record JBJMGR010000102.1, read on the forward strand.
CTTCTGGCCTACGTGGATAAGGAGACTATGGGCGTGCGCAAGTTCGAGGGCAACCCCGAACATCCCGGCTCGCGCGGGCGCAACTGCGCGAAGGGGCCGGCGACGCTCAATCAGGTCACAGACCCGGACAGGATTCTCTACCCCTTGAAGCGCGCGGGGCGGCGCGGCGAGGGTAAGTGGGTGCAGGTCAGTTGGGACGAGGCTTTGAACGACCTCGCGGGCCGCATACGAAAGGCCATCGAGGAGAACCGTCATAACGAGGTCATGTATCACGTCGGACGCCCCGGCGAAGACGGCTTCACGGAGCGCGTACTCGCCGCTTGGGGGGTTGACGGTCACAACTCGCACACGAACATCTGCTCTTCGTCGGCGCGCGCGGGTTATCAGTTCTGGATGGGGCTCGACCGCCCTTCGCCCGATCACGCGAACGCCGACGTGATACTCCTCATCAGCGCGCACCTCGAAGCGGGCCACTACTTCAACCCGCACGCGCAGCGCGTGATGGAGGCGAAGGAGCGCGGCGCTCGTCTCATCGTGTTCGACACGCGCCTCTCACACACGGCGACGCACGCTGACGTGTGGGTCTCGCCCTACCCCGGCTCCGAGGCCGCGATAATGCTCGCGGTCGCGAATCATCTCATCCAGAACAGTCTCTACGACCGCGAGTTCGTGCGCCGCTGGTGGAACTGGGAGGAGTACATGGCGGTCGAGCACCCGGAGCTTGAGACGAGCTTCGAGGGCTTCGAGGAGGTTCTGAAAGGTCTCTACGCGGAGTTTACGTTCGACTATGCCGCGCGCGAGTCGGGCGTGGAGGCGCGACAGTTGGAAGAGGTCGCGCGGATAGTCTCGACTGCCGGGAAGCGCTTCTCAAGTCACAACTGGCGCTCGGCCGCCGCGGGCAACAGCGGCGGCTGGCAGGTCGCGCGCACGCTCTTCCTCGTCAACGCCTTGCTCGGCGCGGTCGCGACCGAAGGCGGAGTCTATCCGAACGCCTGGAACAAGTTCGTCCCCAAGCCCATCCACACGCCGCCGCACCCGCCGCGCTGGAACGAGATGACCTGGCCGCGCGAGTACCCGCTCGCGATGAACGAGCTTTCGTTCCTGCTCCCTCACTTTTTGAAAGACGGGCGCGGACGCGTGGACACATACTTCACGCGCGTCTACAACCCCGTCTGGACGAACCCCGACGGCTTCTCCTGGATAGAGGTCTTGCGGGATGAGTCGTTGATAGGCTGTTACGTCGCGCTCACTCCGACGTGGAACGAGTCGGCCTACTTCGCGGACTACGTTCTGCCGATGGGCCACGGCTCCGAGCGTCACGACATACACTCCTACGAGACGCACGACGCGCAGTGGCTAGGCTTCCGTCAGCCCGTGCTTCGCGCCGCGCGCGAGCGCATGGGCGAAGAGGTCAAAGACACGCGCGACGTGAACCCCGGCGAGGTCTGGGAGGAGAACGAGTTCTGGCTCGAACTCACTTGGCGCATAGACCCCGACGGAGGCTTAGGGATTCGGAAGTTCGCCGAATCGCAAGCGCGGCCCGGCGAGCGTCTGAGCGTTGACGAATATTACGCCTTCATCTTCGAGAACTCCGTGCCGGGTCTGCCCGAGCGCGCAGCCAAAGAGAATCTGACGCCGCTTGAGTTCATGCGACGCTACGGAGCGTTCGAGATAAGCCGACGTGTAGGCGCGCTCTACGAACAGGAGGTCGCCGAAGAGGAGCTTGAAGACCCGCGCACGGATCGCTTCGGCCGCGTCTACACGCGTACGCCGAAGCCCGCCTCGCCAAACATCGTCCCCGTGCCGGCGCTCGACGCGGACGCGGAAGGGCGTCGCTTCGTCGGCGTGCAGGTTGACGAAAAGATCCTTCGTGGCTTCCCGACGCCGAGCGGCCGTCTTGAGTTCTACTCGAAGACCCTCGCCGACTGGGGCTGGCACGAGTACGCGATACCTGCCTACATCAAGAGCCACGTGCATCGCGACAACCTCAACCCGGACCAGACCGTACTCATCTCCACCTTCCGGCTGCCCGTGCAGATTCACACACGCTCAGCGAACGCGAAGTGGCTCGACGAGATAGCGCACACGAACCCTTTATGGATTCACCCGAGCCGCGCGCGCGAGCTTAAAGTTAAGACCGGCGACCTCGTGCGCGTCGAGACCGAGACGGGCCACTTCGTCCTTCGCGCGTGGGTGACGGAAGGCATACGCCCGGACGTTGTCGCGTGCAGCCATCACATGGGCCGCTGGAAACTCGCCGCGCACGAGGGCGAAGGTCAACGTCAACTGATGCAGACCGTCTCGCTCGAACACGAAGGGAGCGAGTGGGCCTTAAAGCGCGAGCGCGGGGCCGAAGCCTTCGAGTCCTCAGACCCCGACACGACGCGCATCTGGTGGGCCGACGTGGGCGTCCACCAGAACCTAACCTTCCCCGTTCACCCAGACCCGGTCTCAGGCATGCACTGCTGGCATCAGGCCGTGCGCGTGCGCAAGGCCGACACGGGCGACCGCGCGGGCGATATACACGTCAACACAGAGAAGTCGCGCTCGGTCTATCGCACGTGGCTACAGTTCACGCGCGCGGCCGACGAGCACTCGCCCGACGGCACGCGCCGCCCCTACTGGCTCCTGCGCCCCTTAAAGCCCGCGCGCGAGTTCTACAAACTGCCCGACGAGCCGGAGCCGGTTAGAGCGGACTAATCCCTTAATGAACGAGAAGAGTTAACAGGGATGGACAGGATTTACAGGATAGGAAAGACGGATTGAAGATTTCAGATTTCAAATCTCAAATCTGTAGTCGCTTTCATCCTGTCCGTCCTGTCCATCCCTGTTAATTGTCTTTCTATGGAGCTACTCCGCGCACTCGCAGTCTTCGCAGAGACGCCCGACCGCGCGGGCGTCGGGCGCGTGGCCGAGGCTCTAGGGCTCGGGCGCGTGCCGGATGCGAGCGCGTACACAGACCTCTTCGTCTTCCAGCTATACCCTTACGCGTCCGTATACCTCGGCGACGAAGGGATGCTCGGCGGCGAGGCGCGCGACCGTATCGCGGGCTTCCTCAAGGCGCTCGGGCAGGAGGAGCCGCCGCGCGAGCCCGACCACCTCGCGACGCTGCTCGGCGCCTACGCCGCGCTCTGCGCCTCCGAGGAGAGCGCCGTTGACGTGCGCGTGCGCGAACACTTTCGCGTCGCGCGTCGCGCGCTCCTATGGGAGCACTTGCTGAGTTGGCTCCCCGTCTACCTCGACAAGCTCGAACGAATCGCACCGCCCTTCTACAGGGCTTGGGCCGGGCTGCTGCGCGAAGCGCTCGACTCCGAGGCCGCGTCGCTCGGCGCGCAAGAGGCGTTGCCGCTTCACCTTCGAGAGGCGCGCGACGTGGCAGACCCGCGCGAGTCGTCTTCGGACGACTTCCTTCGGACGCTACTCGCGCCCGCGCGCTCGGGGCTCATACTCGTGCGCGAAGACATCTCGCGCGCCGCACGCGACTTGCGGACGGGCGTGCGCGCTGGCGAGCGAACGTTCGCGCTGCGCTCACTCATGGGTCAGGACGCGTCGGCCGCACTCGACTGGCTCGCGACGGAGGCCGACTCGTGGGAGTCGCTCCACACGCAGCGACGAGAGACGCACGGCCGCGTCGCGGAGTGGTGGGCCGCGCGCGCTCGCTCGACCGCGAAGCTCCTGCGCGAGCTTCGCGACGCGGCAGCCGACGACGCACTCAAGTCAGTCACGCTGGACGGGCCGGAAGAGAAGGCGCATAGTTAGGCGACCGGGGCGGCCCCCGACGGGCCGCGCGCTTTCAGTAACTAAACGAGGAGGGTAGAGGATGATTCATTCGCTGAAGAGGTTCAAGATAGTCTCAATGATGCTGGCCGCATGTCTCTTGTTGGGGATGTTGGTCGGCCCCGCGTCGGCGCAGAGGCGCAACCCGCAGGCGGGCAAGCGCAAGGCGGCCAAGCGCATCGGCATCGGCACGGCTGTCGGCGCGGGCGCTGGCGCGCTCATCAACGGCAAGAAGGGCGCGCTCATCGGCGCGGGCGCGGGCGCGGCGGGCGGCACCGCATATCACTATCACAAGAAGCGACAGTACAGGCGTCGCCACCGCAGGAACCGTTAAGACCGAAGCCAGGCGAACTCGACGCGGCCTCAGAAGAGTTTGAGGCCGCGTCGTCGCGCGTCTGCGAGTAGTTCGAGGAACTCTTCGCGCGGGACGAGGCGCGCGCCGAGCGCCTCCATGTGCGGCGTCAACACCTGTATGTCGAGCCATTCGAGGCCGCGCGCGCGAAGGTGTTCAATCATATGAAGCAGCGCGAGCTTCGACGCGTTCGGGCGCAGACGAAACATGCTCTCGCCCGCGAACGCGCCGCCCGCGTCAACGCCGTAGAGACCCCCGACAAGCTCGCCGTCCTCCCAAGCCTCGACGCTGTGCGCGCGCCCCCTTCTGTGAAATTCGCAGTAGCCGCGAACCATCTCGGGCGTTATCCACGTCCCCGCCTCGTGCTCGCGCACGACCGAGCGGCACGCGCGTATGACGCGGCCGAAGGCGCTGTCTATTGTGAACGTGAGCCGCGTACGCCTTCGCTCGCGCGCGAGGCTGCGCGGCACGTGCAACTCTTTGAAGAAGAGTAGCCCACGCTCGGGCGGGCTGAACCAGAGCAGCGGGTAGTCTTCGACCGGCCACGGGAAGATGCCGCGCGCGTAAGCCTCTTCGAGCAACGCGGGCTCGGGCCGTCCGCCGACCGCGACAATCCCCTCGGGCGTCGCCTCGCGCGGGTCTGGGAAGTGTTCTACCATCGCTAGAGCGATGATAGAGAAAGCGAAAGGCAAAAGGCAAAAACAGACCCGCGAGCGGTAGCGAGCGGGTATGTGTTACCCGGCGAGAGTCCTCCGCGTAACGCCGACCCGCTCGCTACCGCTCGCGGTTCTGTTAAAATCTAAACATGCCGGAGCGCGAGTACGGGTTAGACGAGGAGGTCGCGACAGAGACGCGCGAGCGTTTGAAGAGGCCGCCGCTCTTCCGAGTCCTCCTGCACAACGACGACTTCACGACGATGGAGTTCGTCGTCGAAGTTCTGCGCCAGGTCTTCGGCAAGGGCGAGGCCGATGCGTTCAGAATCATGTGGGCCGTCCACACCGAAGGGATGGGCGTCGCGGGCGTCTACACATACGAGATAGCCGAGATGAAGGTCGAGCGCGTCGCGCACATGGCCCGCGAGCAGGAGTATCCGCTGCTCTGCACGATTGAGGAAGAACCGGGGGAAGAGTAAAGAGTAAATGGTGAATAGCAGATGCGCCCGGCGTCAAGCCACTATTCATCACGCGTCGCATCTAACCATTCGCCATTTACCGTTCACTATTTACCAGCCAAATGATAACGAAAGAACTACAAGAAACACTGAACTTCGCCGCGATGGAGGCCGTCAAGCGGCGTCACGAATATGTGACGCTCGAACACCTTCTCTACGCGCTCCTGCACGAACGCACCGCCGCGAACGTCGTGCGCCATTGCGGCGGGAGCGCCGACGCTCTGGTCAAAGAACTCGAAAGCTTCTTCGAGGATAGGATAGAGCGAACGCCCGAAGCCGCCGACGCGCTGCCCGAGTACACGGCCGCCTTCCAGCGCGTAGTCGAGTACGCTCTTTTGCAGGCCGAAGGCTCGGGACAGAAGGAGGTTGACGGCGGCAACGTCCTCGCGGCCATCTTCCAGTCGCCCAACTCGCACGCCGTCTACCTCCTGCGTAGGCAGGGCATCACGCGCCTCGACATTCTCAACTACCTCGCGCACGGCATCTCGAAGGTCGAGGGCGACAGCGGCGGCGGCGGCGGCTTCGCGCACGAAGGCTCGGAGGACTTCGAGACGGAGCAGGCGGCGCGCGACCCCTTGAAGGAGTACGCGTCGAACCTCGTCGAGCGCGCGGCTGCCGGGAAGATTGACCCGCTCGTCGGCCGCGATGCGGAGGTCGCGCGCACGATTCAGGTGCTCTGCCGACGGCGTAAGAACAACCCGATATACGTCGGCGACCCCGGCGTCGGGAAGACCGCGATTGCCGAAGGCTTGGCCCTCAAGATTCACAACGGCGAGGTGCCCGACGCTTTGAAAGGCGCTGAGGTCTACTCGCTCGACATGGGCGCGCTTCTCGCGGGGACGAAGTATCGCGGCGAGTTCGAGCAGCGTCTGAAGGCGCTCATCGGCGCGCTGAAGAAGATAGAGAACGTCATCCTCTTCATCGACGAGATTCACACCATCGTCGGCGCGGGCGCGGTCTCGGGCGGCTCGATGGACGCGTCGAACATAATCAAGCCCGTGCTCGCCTCGGGCGAGATACGCTGCATCGGCTCGACCACATACCCCGAGTACAAGGCGGCGTTTGAGCGCGACCGCGCGCTCGCGCGCCGCTTCCAGAAGATAGAGGTCGGCGAGCCTTCGCTCGAAGAGACCGTGAAGATTCTCGAAGGCTTGAAGAAGCTCTACGAGGAGGCGCACGGCGTCACGTACTCTTCGGACGCACTGCGCGCCGCCGCCGAGTTGGCCGCGAAGCACATACACGACCGCTTCCTGCCCGATAAGGCCATCGACGTGATTGACGAGGTCGGCGCGATGGTGAAGCTCATGCCCGCCGAAGAGAGGCCGTCGGAGATTAGCGTCGCGGAGATTGAGCTGGTCGTCGCGCGCATGGCGAAGATTCCGCCGCGCACGATCAAGGGCTCAGAGAAAGACCGCCTGCAAAACCTGGACGCCGCGCTGCGCAACGTAATCTACGGACAAGACCACGCCGTCGCGCAGCTAGTCAACGCGATAAAGCTCTCGCGCTCTGGTTTGGGTCATCCCGAGAAGCCCGTCGGCTCGTTCCTCTTCTCCGGCCCGACGGGCGTCGGGAAGACGGAGCTTGCGAAGCAGCTCGCGCTAGCGCTCGGCGTCGAGTTCATACGCTTCGACATGAGCGAGTACGCCGAGCCGCACACGGTCTCGCGACTCATCGGCGCGCCTCCCGGCTACGTCGGCTTCGATCAGGGGGGCCTGCTGACCGACGCCGTCAACAAGACGCCTTACGCCGTCGTAGTCCTCGACGAGATAGAGAAGGCGCACCCGAACCTCTTCAACATACTGTTGCAGGTGATGGATCACGCGACGCTCACCGACAACAACGGGAAGAAGGCCGACTTCCACAACGTCGTACTAATCATGACGACGAACGCGGGAGCGAGAGAGATGTCGGACGCGCGCATAGGATTCCAGCGCGGGCACGCTTCGGCCTCGCAGGGGCAGGCGCGCGGCGCTATCGAGCGCACGTTCAGCCCGGAGTTTCGCAACCGGCTCGACGCGTGGATAGCGTTCGCGCCCCTCGCGTTCGAGACCATCGAGCGCGTCGTGGACAAGTTCGTCGCGGAGGTTCGCGCGCAGTTGGCGGATAAGAATGTGGAGATAGTCCTGACGGAGCGAGCGCGTCGCTGGCTCGCCGAGCACGGCTACGACCGGCAGATGGGCGCGCGCCCGATGGCGCGGCTCATACAGGAGAAGATAAAGGCGGCGCTCGCCGAAGAGATTCTCTTCGGCCGCTTGCAGTCGGGCGGCAAGGTCGTCGTCAACGTGCCGGACGACGACATACGCCTCGAATTTCCTGAGTGCTAGTCTACCTTCTGCCCGGCCTTGTAAAGGTCGTCAACGAACTTCGGCGCTTCGGGCTCCCACTTCTGCTCAAGGCCCTTCGCTCTGCGCCAGCGGTGAATCCAGGAGACCCCGTTCTTGTAGAGCGCGTCGGGCTCCGCATAGGCGGGGTCTTTCAGCGCCTCTTCGAGCGTGACGAACGTGTAGCCGCGCCGACGTATCATCGCCGACAGCTCGTCGAAGCTGTCGGCGTTTAGCGCGCCCGCGGTCAGCATCAAGACCTGCGGAATCTCCCGGCCCGTGACCTCGCGCGAGTAGGTCTCGCAGAACTCGAACATGCGCTCCATGTATGCGACGTACTCGACGCGTATGGACTGGGCCGCAGCCTCGTCGCCGCGCGTGAGCGCCTCTGCGTAGGCGCGGCTGAAGAGCCAGTCCATGTTATCGACGGTGACGGGGTGAATCTGATAGCCGCGCTCGCGCAGGAACTTCTCGACCGCCGACTTCGCCTCCGGGTTCGGC
>JBJMGR010000103.1:0-23991 GCA_045807805.1 Pyrinomonadaceae bacterium
AAGAACGATAGCGGCGAAGTTAACCAACGCAGACACAGCCTGACGCCTTTAGCCGTGCCTCCGTGTCCGCGGTGGTTAATAGTTATCACACGCGCTTCTCGAACACGAACTCGTTGCAGCCGAGTCCGACCCCGCCGCACTTCATCTTCGTCAGGTTGAACCCGCGCTCGCGGTAGAAGTCGAAAATCTCTTCGGGCTTCGCAACCTCGTAAGGGTGGCCGCCGACCCAGTCGATGATGTCGTGCCAGCGGCTCATGCCCCGGTTCTCGTCGTATCGCGTCCAGCGCCGCGCGTACTCCGACGGCCGTAGCAGCACGAGCGAGCGCAGCATCGCCTTGCCCTCTTCGGGGGCCATCATCGCGAGCGCGAAGGGCGGACGAAGAAGGCGCGGCAGGCGGTTGTAAGTCCGCTTTATCCACTTCCAGCGCGTGCTCTGGCTGCCCGTGTCGTTGTAGATGGCGACGAAGAGCTTACCGCGCGGGGCGACCGGCAGCGCGGCGTTCGCGAGCGCGCGCCACATCTCGCCCGTGTGATGCAGCACGCCCCAAGAGTAGACCACGTCGAAGAGGCCGAGCGAGCCTATGTACTCTTCGTCGAGCGCCGAGCCCTCCTGCACGACCCACTCCGCGTCGCCGTTGAAGAAGCGCCGTCGGAGTTCCAACGCGCACGCGACGGAGTTCGGGTCGTAGTCGAGCGAGTGGACGCGCGCGCCCAGACGACGCGCCGCGAGGCTGAAGAGGCCGCTGCCCGAGCCTATGTCCAGGAAGCTTCGGCCCGAGAGGTCTTCGACTTCGAGCATCGCCCTCAGAGACTCTTCGGCCTTCGCAATCTTCGCCTCGTCGAGCGTCGAGAGGAAGCGACTCCAGTTCTCGCCGAACTCGAAACGCTCGCCGCCCGCAACCTCCGCCGCATGCGTACTCATCTCCACGCCCATGCCTCCAATAAAGTAATCGAACGACGACGCGGAACCCTGCGTCGCGACTTTCAGATCAATAACGCGTCACGTAGTAAGCGAGCTTCAAGTACTCGCCCGGCACCAGCCTCCAACCGAGCGCGTGCCACCACCACAGGGCCGCGCGCGGCGACTCGTCGCCCGGCGCGGGCGCGTCCACCGCGACGCGCAAGGCCCCATCCCTCGACACTCGCCGCATCACCCACAGCGCGCGGCGCGTTTGATACGGCGCGGTCACGACTATCACAGAGCGCAGGTTGTTCGCCTCCGCGAACTCTCGCACGCGCCGGGCCTCTTCGTACGTGCTCGCGACCTCGCCCTCGATGACGCGTATGCGCTCGGCGGGCACGCCGCGTCTCGTAAGCTCTTCCGCTTCGCGCTCGAAGAAGAGAGGGTTGCGCTGCGCCTCGACAGACCAGCCGCTCTTCTGCCCGTCGTTCGTCAAGACGACAAGCGGCGCGCGCCCCAACGCGTAAATCTCCGCCGCGCGACGCGCTCGCTCGCGGTACGTGGAAGAGCCCGAGAGCACTACAACCGCGTCCGCCCGCTCAAGGTCGCACCCGACGACGAGCCAACGCGCCGCCGCCCAGGCCGCGAACGGCCACGCCGCGAGCGCAATTGCAACGAACAGCGCGAGCCGTCTTGCGCGCACGTGTCCGCGCCGCGTCGTGTCAACTGTAGCCATCAACGCCGACTCCATCACGCACTCTCCCGGCGCGGCAACGCGGAGGCGGCCCGCGGCAGCGACCCCTTTTCGAGGATACTCTCGTAGAGCGCCTCCGTGCGCGCAAGCTGCGCCTCGCACGAGAACTTCTCTTCGACGACGCGTCGGCCGCGCTCGCCCATCCGGCGCGCTCGCTCGGGGTCGAGTAGCAAGTCGGTGATGCGCGCGGCCATCGCCGCGTCGTCGCCGGGCGCGACGACGTAGCCCGACTCGCCCTCTTCAATCGCTTCGCGCGCGCCGCCCACGTCGGTCGCGACGACGGGGCGCGCGGCGGCCATGTATTCGAGTATCGAGTTTGAAAAGCCCTCGGCCGTCGAGCTGAGCACGCACACGTCCGAGACCGACAGGAGGTCGCCCACACGCTCGCAGCGGCCCGTGAAGAACACGTCTTCGGCCAGCCCCAACTCCGCCGCGTACGCGCGCAACTCTTCCGACAGACGGCCCTCTCCCGCGAGCACGAAGGCCGCATCCGGTACCGCGTCGCGCACGCGGCGCGCGGCTCGCAGGAACGTCGGGTGATCCTTCACCGCGTGCTGCATGTTGGCGACGATTGCGACGAAGCGGCGCGGCGTGCGCGGCAGCCCGAAGGCGTCGAGCAGTTCGCCGCGTTCGGCACCCGGACTCGCCGCGGCGCGCGAGAGGTCGAGCCCGTTGTAGAGCGTGACGATCTTTGCGGCGGGCACGCCCTCGGAGACGAGGCAGTCCTTAACGGCGCTCGCGTTCGCGACGACCGCGTGCGCGAGCCTGTAGGCGCAGCGCTCGCCGAACTTCTGCCGCTCCGTGCGCAGGCCCCCAGTCTCTCTACGCGATGCCACGCGCGCGGGGGTTCGCGCGAGAGCCGCGCCCGCCATCCCGAAGATATTCGAGTAGAAGTCGTGCGTGTGAACTACGTCGAAGCCGCCGCCGCGCAGGAAGGAGGAGAAGCGCCGAAGCTCGCGCAGCATGCTCGGGCCGTAGAAGCTTTTGATGGGGAACTCCGTGGCGTGTCCCGCGAGCCGCTCGGCCTCTTCGAGCAGCACGCCCGTCCGCATGAGGCATGCTATACGCACGTCGTACCTTCCGCTCTCCTGAAGCAGCTTCGTCAGTTGGAGCATCTGCCGCTCCGACCCGCCCACCATGAATCCGTAGATTAGTTGCAGGACTTTAATCTTCATCTTCGTCTTTCGCTGCCCGCCTGAGCGCGCCTACTGCTCAGAAGAATTTTCTCTCCCTGAACTGACAGTCGATCACCGTCAAGTCGTCGCACGTGTTGAGCGTGTGCGTGGAGATGAGACCTTTGCGCCAGCGCGGGAGAATCTTCGAGACCGCCTCCTCGCGGTACTCGTCCGTGCTAAGGCGCAGCACGCGGTTTATCGTCATCGCGTAGCCGTAGTGCTTCGAGCAGTCTTGGGCGGGACGGTAGAGATTCGAGCCGCGCCGGAAGAGCGCCCCGGCCGGACGCGACCCGCGCCCGTCCGTCTTGACGGGATTGAGGCGGTGCGGACGCCAAGGCCCGAGGGGGCTGTCCGCGTAAAAGATGTGCAGGTCGTCGCATGGAACGGTGACGCCCTCAGGCCCGAAGGTCGCGAACATCCACCAGCGCCCTTCTACCTCCGCGAGCGTCGCGTCGAAGAGTCGGACGCCCTCCATCAAGACCTTCTCCTGCTCCCAGACATTGGGGAACGACGCGCAGCGGTACAGCTCCACCGTCTTGTTCTCGCTCGTCTCCGGCAGCATGAACAGCTCGCCCCGCCACTCGAAGAGGAAGGGATAAGAGAGGTGGTAGTCCCTCTCCAAAACTTTGAAGGGCTCGCCGCGCGCGCCCGTGCGTCCAAGCTCGACGGCAGAGATGTGCCCGTGCTCGGGGTCGAGCGCCGCGTCCTCGAAGAAGACTGTGTACGCGCCGTCGCGCTTCACGGGAAACGGGTCGGCCCAGAAGCGACCCGTCGGCGGCATGAGGTACCTGTACTTGTAGAAGGTATCGTTGCGGTCGTCGGGCGAGGACTTGAACCTGTAGCCGAGCGCCCAGCGGTCGCGCACGAACGCCTTCTCGTAGGCGCGCCGCGCCGCGCCGCGCGCGAGCCCCCCGAGCAGCGGGAGCATCTCGGAGTTGGTCGGGCGCTTGTAGAGGCGATTGTAGTAAGGGCGGTAAACGTCCGAGCACTCCGCCGCCTCCGCGCACGCGACGCGGCCCCGTTCGTGAAGCTCGCGCAAGCCGCGCGAGACGAACCCGGCCGCGCCCCAGTAGAAGTTGTTGCAGTTGCGCCTGACGGAGAACTTGTTCGAGGTCTGCGACCAACCCCTGTGGAGCACGCGCCCGTTGTCGAGGTCTTCGGTCAAGACCTGCAACATCGCGCCCGTCGTCGGCTCGCCCGTCATCACCTCCCAGAAGCCGGGGGGCGCGCCGCGATTAACCTCCGCGTCGCCGTGATGGTAAGACCAGATGCCGTGACGCGTGCAAGCCAAGACCTCGCCTTTCAGTATGCGAAAGCCGAAGCGCAGCGCAACGTCGAGGTCGTATGCGTGTAAGCGTCGCACGTCCTCTTCCTTGAAGGAGTCGGTGAACTTCCCGCCGACGGGCTCGACCTCTAAGACGGGGCATGCGCGCAGAAGCCCTTCGATGTCGTCGGCGGCGAAGGCGTCGGGCGAGAGCGGGAAGAGGCGCTCGTCGAGCTTCGTGTAGAGCGCGTAGAGGAGGCGCTCGCGGTTCTCCCATACGCGGCGGGGGAGACTCGGCCGGTTGCCGTTCGCGGCCGATGCGTGCGAGCGGTTGAGGACGACGAGCGCGATCTCCGCGAAGGCGGACGCCTGTATCTCTTCGACGACGCGCAGCACCCAGCGCGGCTGCGCGTAGGAGTCGAGCAGCAGGCCGACGCGCAAGCGCCCGCCGCCCTCTTTGCCGCAACTCTGCTCTTCGTCAATCTCCATCGTAAGGACTTCGTTCGGCCTCTCAGGAGGCCAGCACGGGGGCGAGACGGGCCGACTCTTCGCGCCCTGCGCGCGCCGCGCCCCCTTCGTCAACGAAAGCGCGGTGCCATAGCTCAAGCATGAAGAGCGACCAAAGCTCCATCGCGTGGTCGCGTCGGCCGCGCTCGTGCTCGTCGAGCAGGAGCGAGACGTACGCGCCGTCTGTGTAGCCGCGCGAGCGCGCGCGCGAGTCCGAGAGCGTCTCGCGCATCCGCACGCGAAGCTCCTGATTTATCCACTGCTGAATGGGGACGCCGAAGCCCTGCTTCGGGCGGTGAAGAATCTCTTCGGGGACGAGTCCCGCGATGGCCCGCTTGAAGAGGTGCTTCGTCTCAAGCCCGCGCATCTTGAAGCGCGCCGGGATGCGGCCGACGAGTTCTATGAGATTTTGATCGAGCAGCGGCGTGCGCGCTTCGAGGCTCGCGGCCATGCTCATGCGGTCAACTTTGGTGAGTATGTCGCCCGGAAGATAGGTCTTCGAGTCGAGGTAGAGCAGCGCGTCGAGCGGCTCGCCCGTCGAGACGCGCGCGGCGTACTCGCGGAAGCGCGCCACGGCGTCCGTGTTTCCGAGCGCGCGTCGAAACTCCTCCGTGTAGAGCGAGGGCTTGTTCAGGCGCGTGAAGACCGACAACTCATCGACGTAGCGATCAACGGGGTCGAGCGCGACGTTGTGTACGAAGTTGCGTCCCCAAGCGCCGTGCGGGAGTCGGCGGCCGAGAGGCTGCATCACGCCCTCGCGCACGAGCCTCGGCAGACGCGCGAAGCCCGCGCGCCTTCGGTCAATGGCGTAGCGCGTGTAGCCCGCGAACAACTCGTCGCCGCCGTCGCCCGAGAGCACGACCGTCACGTGTTCGCGCGCCATCTTCGAGACCATGTAGGTCGGGAGCGCCGAAGAGTCCGCGAAGGGCTCATCCAAGTGCCAGACGAGGTCGTCAACGAGCGCGCACACGTCGGGCGTGACGACGAACTCGTGATGCTCCGTGCCGAAAGCCTTCGCGGCGAGGCGCGCGTACTTCAGCTCGTCGTAGCTGTCTTCGCGAAAGCCTATCGAGAAGGTCTTGACGGGGCGGTCGCTCGCGCGCGACATGAAGGCGACGACCGCCGAAGAGTCAACGCCGCCCGAGAGGAACGCGCCGAGCGGAACGTCCGCGACGAGGCGCACGCGCACGGCATCGTCGAGCGCCGCGCGAAGCTCTTCGAGCCAGTCCTCTTCCGTGCGCGTCTCGTCGGGCTCGAACTGGAAGTCCCAATAACTTTCGACGCGCACGCGGCCGTCCGTGAAGGTCAGATGAGAGCCGGGCGGGAGCTTGTACACGTCTCGGAAGATGCTCAAGGGATCGGGGACGTAGCCGAACGAGAGATAAGAGTCAACGGCCTCCGCGCTCACCTCGCGCCGAACCTCGGGGTGTTCGAGCAGAGACTTCAACTCCGAGCCGAAGACGAGCGTGCCCTCCGGCGTGAGCGTGTAGAAGAGCGGCTTCTTGCCCGCGCGGTCGCGCGCGACGAAGAGCGTGCGCCGCGCGGCGTCCCAGATGGCGAAGACGAACATGCCGCGCAGACGCTCGACGCATCCTTCGCCGAACTCCTCGTAGGCGTGGACTATCGCCTCCGTATCGGAGTTCGTGTGCAGGCGGTGGCCGCGCGATTCGAGTTCTCGTCGAAGCTCGCGGTAGTTGTATATCTCGCCGTTGAAGACGACAGACGTGCGCGGGTCGCAGCCCGACATCGGCTGGTGCCCGCCCGCGAGGTCTATGATTGAGAGCCTGCGCATGCCGAGCGCGGCCTCGCCCTCGACCATCGTGCCCTGGTCATCCGGGCCGCGGTGCGCGATGATTCGGCACATGCGGTCGAGCACGGCCGCGCGCTCGGCCTTTGAAGACGACGCGCCGTCCGCATCAACTCGACTGACGAATCCGGCTATGCCGCACATCTACTAAAATTCCTTTCAGATTGTCGGGTCGGGCACGCGCCTCCACGGCGTGAACCTCTGCAAAGCCTCGAAGTGACGGCGCAAAGCGTCGCGCTCGTCCGGCTTGACGACGCGGAGCAGCGCGACCCCCGCGACGTAGACGACGCCGAAGACTGCCGCGCACGCGACGAGCACGACGAAGGGCCGCGCCTCCGCGCCCACGAGCGCGGCGCGCGCGGCCGCGGTCAAAACGCCCGCCGCGCCCGCGGCCAGCGCGACCTTGCCTACGCCTTTCAGCAGCGGCGCGTCGCGCCACGTCACGCCCACGATACTCCAGGCCTTCGCGGTCTCGATGAAGTTGTCGGCCAGAGAGAAGGCGACCATGATCGAGATCGCGCCGACGAGCCCCGTGTGGAGCGTGCCGAACCAGAGCGCCAGAAAGAGCAGCACGACCGTGATGGAGCGTATCTTGAGCAGGAAGAAGCGGTGCTCAGCGTGCGCGCGCCAGATCGGGTCGGTGATGAGAATGAAGAAGGGGAGCGTCGTCAGATTCACGACGAAGATGGGCCAGCTCGCGAGGTACCGGCTCGTGAAGAGCACGACGATGAACTCGCGCCCCGCCACTATCAGGAACGCGTAGAGCGGGAAGTAGACGACCGAGAGCTTGCGCATCGTCTCGGCCGTGACGAGTACTATCTCGCGCGTCGCGCCCTCCTTCTGAAGGCGGCTGATGTGCGGGATGAGGAGCGAGCCGAACGAATCGCCCACGATGCTCACCAGCGGCAGGCTGAAGCAGCCTATCGTGTAGACGGCCAGTTGCGCCGCGCCGAACCTGTACGAGACGACGTAGTTGTGCATGTCGAGCAGCAGCCCGTAGACGAGCCCCGCGAAGCCGATGGGCAGCGCGTAGGAGAGTTGGCGGCGCATCAACTCTAAGTCGAGCCCGCGCCAGAAGCCCCTGTAGCGCGAGCGCAGGTAGGAGAGCAGCGCCACGTTCTGCACGATGCCCTGTGCGGCGGCGGCGTAGACGAGTGAGCGGACGGTGCCGAACGTGACGGCCGCGCCGACGAGTAGAGTGGTCTTGCTCAACTGCGCGGCGATGATGAAGACGGTGGCGAGCTTCGCCTCGTGGTGCGCGATGGTCGCTATCTCAAGGAAGTTCGACGTGAGCCAGAGCACGACGACGAGCCCCACGAGCGGCGCGTAGGCCGTCAACTCCTGGCTCCCGAAGAGCGAGGCGAGCAGCGTCGGGCGCAGGAGCAGAATCAGAAATGCCGTCGCGCCGATTGCGAGATTGAAGCAGAGGACGTTTAAGACCACGGCGCCGCGCTTCTCTTCCGCCTCGCGCGGGAGGAAGTAGTAGGCGCTCAAAGAGAAGCCGAGCGGTAGCACCGTTATCGCCGTGCTGACGACTAGGAAGACCTGCTTGTAGAGCCCGAACTCCTGCTGGCTCAGGCGGCGCACGAGCACGAGCGGCAGCGCGAAGCCGAGGAAGTATGCGAGCCCCTTCGCGAACATCAGAAGGAACGCGCGCGCCGCCAACGAACCGCCTCTGTCCTGAACCTCAGACACCTTCAGCCCGCCTCCCCGCGCGCCGCGCCGAGCGCACCGCCCGCGCGCAACGCTTCGCCCCCGCTTATCCCGAGCACGTCCCCGTAGAGGCGTGCCATGTTCGCCGCGAAGCGCTCGCGGCTCCATTCCATCTTAACAAACTCGCGTCCCGCGCCGCCGATGCGCGCGGCGAGCGCGTCGTCTTCGAGCAGCGACAGGAGGCGCGACGCGAGAGTCTGCGCGTCGCCGTGCGGGTGCAGGAGGCCCGTCCGCCCTTCGAGCACTATCTCCGGGATGCCGTCAACGGCCGTCGCGACGACGGGGCGTCCGCGCGCCATCGCTTCGAGTATGACGAGCGGCAGCCCCTCGAAGTGCGTGCAGAGTACGAACACGTCGAAGGCGCTCATCAGTCTTGAAACGTCCGTGCGGAAGCCCGTGAAGATGAAGCGAGAAGCGACGCCCTCACGTTCGAGCGCGCGCATCACCTCGTCGTAGTGGCCGCGATTCGCCTCTTCATAATCGCCGACGACCATGAAGCGCGTCTCAGAGCGTTCGGCCAGGACAAGCGTGGCCCCGCGCGCGAGCGTCAAGAAGTCCTTCTGCGGCGCGACGCGCGCGACCATGCCGACGAGCTTAACTTCTCGGCCCAAGCCGAACTCACGTCGGACTTCCGTCGAAGCTTCGGGCTCGACGGATGTGTTCGCGTCAATGCCGTCGTAGACGACTCGGCCGCGACGCGCGCCCGCGCGGTATGCGAAGCGCACGCGCGTGTCTTCGGAGACGAAGACGAAGCGGTTGACGAAGCGCAGAAAGCTCTGGTCGCGGCGCGAGATTTCCGTGTGGCGGTTGCGGACGTGGCAGACGACGCGCGCGCGCGCCATCCGTCCGGCGAGCCCCGCGCCGAAGGCGGCCGCAACGTCCGCGCAGTGCACAACGTCAACACGTCGGCGGCGGAACTCGCGCGCGAGGCGGTAGGAGTCGCGCACGTAACGGTGCGCGCGTCGGTAGCTCGGCTCGACCGGGTCGAAGGTGACGGTCTCGCATCCGGCCGACGCGAAGAAGTCGCGCACTTCGGGCGCGTCGCCGCGGCAGAACATGACGTGAGAGAAGCCCGCGCCTTCGGTCGCCCGCGCGATGCGCAGCGTGGCGTGCTCGGTGCCGCCGACCGCGGCCCACGGCATGACGTGCGCGACGTTATAGGGTGATGCCGACATCGGTCTTCGCCTCGCTCGCGCCGTCTGTACGCGCGTCCCGGCCGCGCTTCAGGTAGAAGTGGCGCGCGAGCCCCGGCGACACGCGCAGGCATAAGAGCGTGAGCCAGAGCTTGAGCCCGTCGAAACCCTTCGCGCGTCGCAGCGAGCGCGAGCGAGAAAGCTCCGACGCGGCGCGCTCGTACTCGCCCGCCACGAGCGCGCTCTTCCCGCGCGCGAGCGCGAGGTATGACTCATACTTCTCAATCTCCCCCTCGACGAGCGCGCGCAGGCTCGGGGTCAACTCCAATTCGTTCGACAAATCTCTGTAGACGCCTATCGCGCATTCGTGCATGACGGAAGGGTCGCCCGCGAGACTATCGGGGCGCACGCGGTGTCGCGCGAGAATCTTTCGCTGGTAGCCGAGCCGAGCGCCTCCGTGCGCCATGCGAACCCAGAGTTGAAAGTCTTCGACGCGACGGTACCGCTCGTCGAAGAGTCCCGCCGCGACGAGCGCTTCCCGACGCGCGACCACGCACGAAGTGATGACGGCGCACTTCTGCGTGAGCAGGCTCTCGACCGTGACGGGGCCGCGCGAAGGGTACGTCTTCATGAAGCTGCTGCCCGCGCCCTCTCCCTCTCCGAAGAGCTTCGCGTCCGAGTAGATCAGATCGAGTTCGGGCTGCGCTTCGAGCGCGCGCGTCTGCTCCGAGAGGTATTCGGGGAGCCAGGCATCGTCCGCGTCAAGCAGCGCGACGTAGCGACCGCGCGCGGCGCCGATGCCCGCGTTGCGCGCGGCGCTCGGGCCTCGGTTCGACTGCTTGAGGTAGACGATGCGCGTGAGGTAAGGCGCGAGCACGCGCTCAAGCTCGACGGTGTCGGGCGAGCCGTCGTTGACGATAATGACCTCGAACTCTTTGAAGGTCTGCGCGAAGATTGAGTCGAGCGCCTCGGCGATGTAGGGCGCGACGTTGTAGGCGGGCACGACGACGCTCACGGCGGGCGCGCTCGCGTCCGCGTGCTTGTCCGTCAAGACTGTTTCGTCTTCGCGCGTCAACCCTTGCCCCCTTGCGCGCTCGCGGGCGCGGCCTCGCGTATCGGCTCCCAACGTGCGTAGCGCTCGCCGCGCAGAAACTTATAGAAGGCCACGACCGCCGCCGCGTTCGAGAGTACGAAGTAGGCGGGCAGTGCCAGAAGCCTTGAGCGAAGCCCCGCACGCCCGAGCAGCCAGCCGAGGAGCGCCGCCGCGTAGAATGCGACTTGCGCGACGGCCGCGAGCGTGTAGAACGGCGCGCGACCCGCGAGCGCGAGCGAAGAGAGGAGCGTCATCGCGAGAAAGACGGGCACGAGGTAGCGCATGACCTTGTGCGAGAGAAGCTCGATTGAGTAGAAGCCGCCGCGCAAGGGGTTGAGGAGCGCGCGGTGTCGCCAGAGGTCTGTGTAGGTCTGCGCGATGACGCGCACGCGCATGCGGAACTCCTTCGCGGCCTGACGATTCGTCTCCTCGGTGCAGACGGCCGCGGGCTCGTAGACTGCGCGAAGGCCCTGCTCGACCATCTTCGTCGCGATGATGAAGTCGCTGCAAGCCTCGTTATAGAGCGGCACGTATGCCGCGCGCCTCACCGCGTAGAGGCAGCCCGAAGCGCCTATCAAAGAGCACGCGCGGCTCTCGTGAGTCTTCAGGAAAGTCTCATAGCCCCAGTAGGACTTCGCGCCGCTCCCGACCGCCGAGCCCGACGTGTCCACGTAGACGAGACGGCCCGCGACGCAACCCACGGAAGCGTCCGCGAAGTTCGGCGTCATCGCGCGCAGCACGTCCCTTTGATAGAGCGTCGTCGCGTCGGAGAAGAGTATGACCTCGCCGCGCGCGATGGCGACCGCCGCGTTCTGCGCGGCGGTCTTCCCCAGACGCTCCGCCTGTCGGTGCAGGCGCACGCCGCGCGGCGCGAACTCGCGCGCGATATCGTCCGTGCCGTCTGAGGAGCAGTCGGAGGCGACGATGACTTCGAGTTTCTCGACGGGGTAGTCGAGCGCGAGCGTGTTCTCAAGCTTCGCGCGAAGGTCGCGCTCCTCGTTGTAGGCCGTGATGACGACGCTGACCGAAGGCTCCGCGCTCCCGCGCCGGACGGCGCGCGGGCGCAGGCGGCTCACGAGCCACACGAGCGCCGGATAGCCCGCGTACGCGTAGAGGAGCGCCGTCGCGCCCGCCCAGAACGTAATCGTTGCCGCCTGCTCGAAGCTCATAAAAGTCTTCGCGACTCAGACACCGGCCGCGTGCGGCTCGCGCCCGCGCACGTCCGTCGATGCATCATCGTAGTCGTCTTCACTCTCGACCCCGACCGCGTCGGGCGCGCCCGCGTCAACGTTGACCGCGCCCGTCTCTTCCGCCCTTCCCTTCTCCGCCGCCGCGACTTCGGCCTCGTAGAGACGGCGAAGGCAGACCGCGTAGCCGACGAGGTAGTAGACGTTCCAGTAGTACGCGACCGAGGCGAAGAAGCTCGCGACCATGTACGCGACGAGGCTCGCCTGCATCCCCGCCGCGAGGTAGTGGAGGCGCGAAGTGCGGCGCGTCTCGAACGTCTCGCGCGTGATTCGCCGGAGCCCTTTCAGCGGCGTCCAGAGGAAGAGCGCGTAGAGCAGGAACGCCGCGAGCCCCATCTCCGCCGCGACCTGCGTGTAGGCGTTGTGCGTCACCTGGTTGCGTATCGAGACGAGCGGGAAGTTGCCCATCCCGACGCCGAGTATGGGGTTGCGCGCCGCGACGACGATTGAGCGAAGCAGAAGCGCCTGCCGCGCATCGGCCGAGCCGTACGCGTCGAGGCTTCGGTCGAAGATGGAGAAGATGCGCGCCGAGTAGTTGCCGGGCGCGACGGCGAAGAAGAGTACGAAGAGCGCGCACGAGCACACGATGATCGCGAGCCGGTTGCGGCGGCGGAGCGTCCACGCGAGCACGAACAGAGACGCGGCCATCGCGAGAAACCCCCCGCGCGAGAAGGTCACAATCGTCCCCGCGACGAGCAGCAGCGCGCACGCCGCGTACGCGGCCTTCTTCAGAAGATTGCGCGACCCTATGGCGAGCGCCGCGGCAAGCGGAAGCATCGTTACGAGGTGGAGCGCCATGTCGTTCGGGTTCCCGAAGATGCCGCCGAGTTGACCGTCAACGCGGTAGCCCTCGACCGTGAGCTTCCCCGACCAGTAGTCGTGGAGCGCGCCCGCCGACATCAGAAGCCCAGAGCCTATCGAGAGCAGCAGGAGCCAGCGCAGACGCCTCTCGGTTCGCGCCGCATTGACGATGACGATGAAGATGACGACGGCGCGCGCGAAGATATCCGTGAACGTGGCCCAGCCCTCGGCCCTGCTCTCCTTCGCGAAGGCCACGGAGAGTAGCGCCGTCAGCGTCAGCAGCAGCACGAGATTAACTTCGCGCGGGCGCGCGGTCAGCGTCCCTTCGGTCGCGAGCTGCGACGGCAGGTAGACGGCGAGCGTGACGGCCGCAAGCCAGAAGGCGAGGTTGGAGGGGAGCGGGATGAACTCGTAAGGGCGATAGAAGAGAACGAAGCTGAAGAGGAGAAGGCCCGCGTACGTGAGCGCGTGTCCGCTCCTCAAGAACTGGAACGACGACGACGCGGCGCGAGGCGCGCGGACAGAGTTGTCGTCGCCGAAGTTGTCGAAGTGGTCGGAGTTATCAGAGTCGTCGGAGCTAACGCCCGCGGCCTCCGCCTCGACGTGCGAAGGGGCACGCGCGAACGCGTCGTCCGACTCTTCGTCCGCGAGGCCCACGCGCGACGCGTCACTCATGGGGAGGACGGGCTCGTAGTCCTGCGGCTCGTGGCTTGAAGCTTTGGGCGGCACTGCTTTGTGGCTGACCCCGTCTGATTACGACGCGACAAAAGGCCACGCGGGACGGGGGGCAATCCCGTCTGCGTAGCCAGCCTCGGCCGTCGGGCCTCTAACGGCGCGTCGCGCCGGCCCGCGGCTCAATCACTTCAGACCGTCACGCCCTCCTCGTCAGCCGCGACCACGAGGGCGCGCACGCGCTCGCGCAGAGCCGTCTCGAAGCGGCGCGCCTGCTCAATCTCCGTGAAGTTGAGCGCGCGCAACTGCTGCTCGATTCGTCGCCGGTAGTCGGAGACTAACGAGTCGGAGACGCTCAGACGGGCGGCGGCTTCGAGCTGCGTGATGTGCGCGGGGCTCAGGTAACAATACCACAGGACTCCGAGCATGCGGTCGTACTGCTTGCTCTTGCCTCGCACGGCCGCGTGCAGACCTTTGAGGAACTCGTCGACGAACCCGGCCGCGCTCTCCTCGGACTCGCGCCTGAGTAACGACTGCTCCGGATTCTCGCGTCCGTCAACGGGCTCGAAGGCGCGTCCCTCGTCCGAGTCGTCGCCGCCGATGGGCACCAGATATATGTCCATCACGGGCAGGCGCGACATGACGAGGCTTCTGAGCGTGCGGACATCCACGGGCGAGTCGCATGCTTCGAGGACTGAGACGATTAGGTCTTCGAGGTCTGAGTTGCTGATGATTATCTGCGCGTCGCCCGTGCAGCCGACCATACGCGTGTCGCGCTGGCGGACGGGAATGAGGTGCACGCGCTGCTCAAGGTCGGCCTGCGCGCGGCGCTGCTTGTCCTCGCGCCACTCTCTGAGGCCATAGACGCGGTCGACGAGTCTTCGGTGCGGCTCGTCCTCCCCCGCGTCCGCTCCCGCCGAGTCCGTGCGTCGGAAGTTGGCCGAAGATTGGATGATGGTCGAGATGCGGCGCGCGAGACGGTAGCTCTCGGGGTGTCGCTTGCGCAGCTCGGCCGTCAGGAGGTTCGTCAACTCTATCTGGCTTATCTCGCACTCGATCTCCTGGTCGGTCATCGAGGTGTCGAGGTAGTGCTGGAAGCGCGACTTCGAGAGGAGCGTGACGAAAAGCTCCTGCGTCATGTCGAGGTAGGCGCTCCCGCGGTCGCCCTCTTCGATTAAGAGGCCCGCGCTGTAGGAGGCGCGCACGAGTGGGTGGTTGACGACGATGCGCTGTAGCTCTGACCAGAGGCGCGAAACGTCCGAGCGGCGGAGCGATTCGACCCACGCGCCCGCGTGTCTCTGCGGGCGTCCTTCGTGGCCGGAGGCGCGCTCCGGCGCGGCGTGGGATGTCTCTTCGGTTGCGCTCGTCATTGGGTCGCTCGGGCGTCGGTCTTGATCGGCGGATGTGGCAGCCATGTTACTGGTAGTAGTCCGTCAGGAGCAAGGTCGGAGGTGCGCTGGATGCGCCTGTTGAGGAGGAACCGTGGAAGGCGCGCGTCGGGCCGCATGTGGCGTCTCTGTACGTCGGGGATTTCCGTATCAGCTTACGCCGAAGGGGCAAGACGTGACTGTCCGGGAGAGGACACCTGCGCTCCGCAAGCTCTTTATCTGAAATGAATGACCTTGCAGGGGAACCCGCGCCGGTCTGCCGCAAAGGAATTGGGCGCGGCCACCGTGAAGGGATGTCGGGCACTTGCGACGCCACAGCAGGCGTCCCCGAACACATTCAGATGGTAACAGAGAACCCCGCGTTTGAGCAACATCTTTTTACACGGCGGGCAAGGCGTTGAAAAAAATGAGGAAAAGAGCGACTGGTTCCCCGCCATACGCGGCCTAAAGTTTGGAAGAAGGTGGGGATTGGTACTTTAGTTTCGATGCACGAGCGGAACGCCCGAAACGTTGATTTTGGCGGCCAGCGCGACCTCGCCCTGAATACAACGCGCCTCGGCCTTCTAAGTGTAGAGCGTATCCGCGCGCGGGTCACCCTCCCCGCACGAGCCGAGAATAAGACGACCAGGAGCAAACATGCGTCCTTCGAGCAAAGCCGGGTTCAGAAAACTTCTGACCTGCCCACAGACAGAGGCGCTCCTACGTTTCAGCCGGGGCGACAAAACTCAAATATCGCTCGCAACGCACGTCAAGTCGTGCGACTTTTGCGGCGCGGAGACGCAGCTACTCTCCCGCTTCCCGCCGCCGGCGAACGCTCTCCCCTTCGCCGTACTCTCGATGCCCGCACCCCTGCGCCTACTCGCGCAGGAGATACTCTCCGAGCCCTCCTTCAACCGCGCGCGCTTCGCCGACTCAATCATGGAGATCGAGCGGATGACGCTGACGGACGCCTGAGAGGACAGAGAGGGCAGAAGGCAAAGGCGGAAGGCAGAAAGCAGAAGGCAGAAAGCGGAAGGCAGCCGGGAAGCTCAACGCTCTCCGGCTGCCCTCTTTATTTCGACGCCCCTCGAAGAGGACAGATGTTTTGACTGCCTAATGCCTTCCGCTTTCTGCCTAATGCCTTCTGCCTACTGCCTTCTGCCTTCTATCCCCTACCCCGCGCCGTTGTAAATCTCGTTGATGAGGCCGCTGTACTTCTCGTCTATGACGCGGCGCTTGACCTTGAGCGTGGGCGTCAACTCGCCGCCGTCAATCGAGAAGTCTTCGGAGAGGAGGGCGACGCGGCGCACTCGCTCGTAGTCGGCGAGCGTCGCGGTCAACTCCGACACGTCGCGCTGTACGAGCTTGACGGCCTCCGGGCTGCGGCTCCACGCGACGCGCTGCGTGTGCTCTTCGGCCTGCGGCGTGGGGAGCGCGGAGGCGAGCGCCTCCCAGTCGGGCACGATGAGCGCGGCGGGAGCTTTGCGTCCCGCGCCGACGACGACGACCTGACTCACGTACTGGCTCTGCTTTATCAAACTCTCTACGAGCTGCGGCGCGACGTACTTTCCGTTCGAGAGCTTGAACAGCTCCTTCTTGCGGTCGGTGATGTACAGATGCCCGTCCGCGTCCATCCTGCCCACGTCGCCCGTCTTGAACCATCCGTCTTCGTTGAAGACCGCGGCGGTCTCCGCGGGATGGTTGTAGTAGCCGCTCATCATGTTCGGCCCGCGCACGAGTATCTCGCCGTCCGAGTCAACGCGAACTTCGACGCCCGGAAAAGGAAGGCCGACCGAGCCGACGCGATTGTCTTCGGGGCGGTTCGCCGAGACGATGCACGTCTCGGTCATCCCGTAGCCTTGAAGAATCTTCACGCCCGCGCCGAGGAACGAATAGGACAGGACGGGCGACAGAGCCGCGCCGCCCGAGACGAAGAAGCGCAAACGGCCGCCGACGCCCTCGCGCCACTTCGAGAAGACGACGCGGCTCGCGACCTCCTGTTGAATCTCAAGGAGCGGCGGCACGGTCTCGCCGCGGTCAACGTGCTCGGCGTAGCGCTGGCCGACGCCGAGCGCCCAGTTGAACACCTTCGAGCGCCAGCCGCCCGCGCTCGTCCCCTTCTTGACTATCTTGTGGAAGACCTTCTCGAAGAGGCGCGGCACGGCCGTCATGATCGTCGGACGGACTTCGCTCAGGTATTCGCCGACAACGTCGAACGAGGGCGCGTACGCGACCGACACGCCGTTCCAGCAAAAGACGTAGAAGACCGTGCGCTCGAATATGTGCGAGAGCGGGAGGACGGAGAGAGCGATGTCTGTGGCGCGTATGGGGAGCGCGCTCGATATCGCGAGCACGTTCGACGCGAACGCCTCGTGCGTGAGCATGACGCCCTTCGGCTCGCCCGTCGTGCCCGAGGTGTAGATGATCGTCGCGAGGTCTGTGTGCCCGACGGCGTTCAGCATGCGACTGAAGACTTCGGGTTCCGCGCGGTCTAGCTCCGCGCCGCGCTGCTCCAACTCGAAGAGCGTGAGCGAGCCCTCGCGCGCGACGGCCGCGTCGGTGTCGAAGAAGATTACGTTTTCGAGCGCGGCGACGGGGCCAACGCCGGGGCGGGCGTGGCGGAAGACTTTCTTGCCGGAGACGAAGAGGAGGCGCGCGCCCGAGTCTTCGAGGATGAAGCGAACCTGATCGGGGGCCTGCGTCGTGTAGATTGGCACGTTGACCGCGCCGAGGCTGAGTATGGCGAGGTCAACGACAGACCAGTCCGGCCGGTTCTCCGAGAGCAGAGCGACGCGGTCGCCCTTGCGCACGCCGAGCGAGGAGAGGCCGAGCGCCACGGCACGCACGCGCGCTATAAAAGCCTCGCCCGAGATGCGTAGCCACAGCCCCTCTTTTTTGAGGCAGAGCGCGTCCGTCTTCGCGTGCCTCGCCAGAGCCTCAAGGCACATCCCCGGCACGCTCGCCGGAACCTCGACGTTGTGATTCATCCGGCTCACTGATTTTGGAGTGGTAAATGATAAGAAGAAGCTTTCAGCGGTCAGCACTCGGCATTCGGCTTTTCGGTCTGGCTGAACGCTGATAGCTGAATGCTGACAGCCATCTCATCAC
This sequence comes from Pyrinomonadaceae bacterium, assembly GCA_045807805.1. Classification (GTDB taxonomy): domain Bacteria; phylum Acidobacteriota; class Blastocatellia; order Pyrinomonadales; family Pyrinomonadaceae; genus QHXN01. Next base: position 17,543 of record JBJMGR010000103.1, read on the forward strand.
TCATCACTTACCACTCCCTTTGATCCTTTCCGCGAAGTATTCGACGGTGCGCTTAAGACCTTCGCGCAGGGGCACGGTCGGCTCCCACCCCAAGAGCTTTTGCGCGCGCGTGATGTCGGGGCGTCGCTGCCTCGGGTCGTCCTGCGGGAGCGGGCAGTGGCGCACCTTGACCTCCACGCCCGCCGCGCGCGCGACCTCCTCCGCAAGCTCGCGCATCGTGAACTCCGAGGGGTTGCCGACGTTGACCGGGTCGTGAACGTCGTACTCTTCCGACGCGCCCTGCTCGACGTTCATCAGCCTTATCATGCCCTCTACGAGGTCGTCCACGTAGCAGAACGAACGCGTCTGCTCGCCCGTGCCGTAGAGGGTCAACTCCTCGCCGCGCAGAGCCTGCACGATGAAGTTCGAGACCACGCGCCCGTCGTTCTCAAGCATGCGCGGGCCGTACGTGTTGAAGATGCGTATGATTCGCGTGTCAACCCTGTTCTGCCGGTGATAGTCCATCATCAGCGTCTCCGCGAGACGCTTCCCTTCGTCGTAACATGAGCGCGGGCCGACGCAGTTGACGTGGCCCCAGTAGTCTTCGGGCTGCGGGTGGACTTCCGGGTCGCCGTAGACTTCCGACGTTGAGGCTTGAAGTATTCGCGCGTGGACGCGCTTGGCGAGGCCGAGCATGTTGATGGTGCCCATGACGCTCGTCTTGACGGTCTTGACGGGGTTGTACTGGTAGTGAACCGGCGAGGCCGGGCAGGCGAGGTTGTATATTTGATCGACTTCGAGGAGCACCGACTCGATGATGTCGTGGCGCAGCAGCTCGAAGCGCTTCGAGTCCATGAGGCGGTAGACGTTCTCGCGTCGGCCCGTGAAGAAGTTGTCGAGGCAGATGACCTCGTGCCCCCCGGAGAGGAGCCGCTCGCAAAGGTGCGAGCCGATGAAGCCCGCGCCGCCGGTCACGAGTATCCGCATTCTTAGACGAACTCCTCCGCCGTCCCTTCGGGACACAATGTAACTTCAGAGCAAAGCCGCCGCGCGTGTCTTTAGAGCCCGGCCATTGTAGCAGCCGCCGCGCCGCCCGCGCCCTCCGCGGGTATGCCCTCGACGTTGCCGCCCTTTTCGCGCGCGACACTCACTTCATCCTGTGACTCCAAGCCCTCTTGCGTGCGACGGCGGCGGCGACGGCGGCGGCGGCCGTGCGTCTCAGGCTCTTCGACGCGGCCGTTCAAGGTGGCGAGCGCGGCGAGGAGAAGGAACATGAGCCCGTTCGCGGTCGTGTGCAGTGTGAAGTCGAAGAAGCTGTGTACGAGCACGCCCGCGCAGCCCGAGAGCGCGCCGAGCGCGACGCCGCGCCTCATCTTGTCGTTCGTCTGCATCCGCTTGAGCGCGGTGCGGAAGAGCCAGAAGAGGAAGACGAGGCCGAGAACGCCTCCGACGATGCCGCCGTCGGAGAGGATTTGCAGGTAGTCGTTGTGCGCCTGCTCAAGACGATACGTGCCGTCGGCGGTGTCGTAGCGCGGGTAGACCGCGCTGAACGCGCCGAGACCGGTGCCGGTCAGCGGGTGGTCTTTGATTATCCCGAGGGTGCCGTTCCAGAAGTGCGTGCGCCCCGTGGTCGGGTCGGCGGAGTCAACGGTGCCGAGCAGACGCGTGATGGCCTCGTCGCCGCCGAAGTAGAGAACGCCGAGGAAGACGGCGACTATCATCGCGAAGCCGAGGCCGACGCGCGTCGCGGCCGCGCGCATGCGCACGCCTCTGTCCTCCTGCTCCTCGCCGCGCCTGCGTCGGCCGCGCGCCGTCGCCGCGACGAGCGCGAGGAACATTATCTCGCAGACCATACTGAGCATGCCGCCGCGCGAGTTCGTCATCACGAGCGCTATCGCCATCATCGCCGAGGCGAAGGCGTAGAGCAGCACGCGCTGGCGGTCTATAGCGCCCGCGAACAGCAGTCCCAGAGGCATCGCGAGCACGAGTTCCATGTAGCCCGCGAAGTGGTGGCGGTTGACGTACGGGCCGAACGGCTCGGCCTGCTTCGGCTCCCTCACCCAGAAGATGGTGCGCGGGTTTACGAAGTGCTGCATCAACCCGTAGACGGCGAGCAGGAAGCCGAAGATGACGACGAGGCGCGCGACGAGACGCAGGCGGCGCGGGCTGTCTATGAAGGCGAGCGCGGCGGCGAAGTATACGAAGAGTCCCGCGATCTGCACGAGCACTACGCGCGTCGCGTTCGGGTCGAAGGTGAAGGCGCGCGCCGTCTCGACCGAAGCGTGTCCGGCGGCGTCGGGTATCGCGCCGCCGGTCATGAGCAACTGGAAGAGCCCGAGCGCGCCGAAGCAGAGCAGAGGGACTTGCAGGAAGTTTCGACTGACGCGAAGCACCTTCGTCCGCCACGCGTCCATCATCCAGAGCACGAAGACGAGCGCCGCGCTCAACTGGAAGACGCCGAGCGACCACGAATGAACCGTGCCGAAGGCGAGCGTCGTCGTGACGACCGCGAGGCAGAGCATGAGGATGATGAAGCGGCTCCAGATCGTGCGCGGCAACTCCGGCGCGACACGCGCGGGCGAACCGGCGGGCGTCGTCGGGGCGGGCGGCGGCGTCTGTGTCGCGTCAACGGTCGCGAGGTCAGCGCGAGGGCGCTCGGCCCGCGACGCGTTGGAGGTCGAAATCGTCATACCAGATTTTTCCGTAGGCGGGGCACGCTTCGGTCGGGCACCCCGCGCGCACGAGCCGCACCGCTATCCCTTCCGTCTTCGGCCCCGTCGTGAACTCGACAGCGGCCTGCTGCCAGTCGTTCGTCCCCGTGGGGATGGGCGGCGCGGACGCGAGCACTTCTCCTTCGGCCGCGATACTCGTGACGAGCGTGATGAGCGTGGCCGCGGTGTTCAGCGAGTCGGTTCGGAAGAAGTATGTCAAGCGATAGTGCGTCGAGGGCTCGACCGCGACCCCTTGCCAGACGTTGCGGAAGTCTACGTGGTTCGCCGAGTCGAAGACGACGAGCAGAGAGCGCGTGCCCGAGTGCGCGACCCGCGCATCGACGGCGACGCGCGCGCCCCCGACCGGCGTCACCTGCCAGCGAAGTAGCTGTCCCGCGCGTCCTATGTCCGACTCGAAACCGCCGTTCGATAGCTGCCCACGCGAGATGTCCTGCCAGCCCGATTCGTTCAGAACCTGCGCGGCGCGCCTGTACTGCCCCTGCGCGTATAGAGTCTGCGCGAGCTTCTCGCCCGCCGCGAACTGCGTGCGCCGCCCCTCTTCGCCGAGGCCGTTCCAGATGTCGAGCGCGCCGTCGAGTTGGCCGCGACCGATGAGCACGCCGACCAGATAGCCTCGTACGCCGGGCGTCTTCCCGACGGCGTCGAGCACGCGATTCATGTCCGGCCCGTACAACTGCCACGCGAGGCTGAAGACCTGCGGGCGATACTTGTCGGGGTCTACGTCGCCCGCGCGGCGAAGCTCCGCGAACGCCTCGTCGTTTCGCCCCGCGCGCAGAAGCACGTTGCCGTAGTGCCAGCGCTGCTCCGAGTAGTTGGGCGCGAGCGCGACGGCGCGTCGGAGCGCGACCACGCCGCCCTCTATGTCGCCCGCCGTCGCGCGCGCGCGCCCCAACTCAGTCCAGATCATGTAGTCGTTGGGCGCGAGAGCCGCCGCCTGCTCATACTCGGAGAGCGAGCGCGGCAGGAGCGTCGGGTCGAAGCTGTATCGGTGCAGCCGCGCGAGCGTAAGGTATGCGAGTGGGTCGTGCGGCGCGAGGCGCGCGGCCGCCTCCGCGGTCTCGTACGCGGCCAGCGGATCGTTCTGGTAAGAGAGCGGCGCGGCCTCGGCCATCGTGTCGCCGATCATCCAACGCATCCCGTGCCAGGACGCCCACAGCGCCAGGAAGGCCAGCGCCGCCAAAGGCAGACGCGCCCACACGGGCCGGAGTTTGATGAGTACGATCTGCTCTGACATTACGGAGATGTAGGCTTACTCAAACTCGTGACCGACCAACTCTATCTCGATTCGCATGCGCTTGAGTGTGATGCGCGCCTCTTCGCAGTCGTGTTGGAGTTGGCGGACGCGCGCCTCCTCTATCTTGGAGCTTGAGATGAGAACCTCTTTGACCCGCTGGTCTTCGCAGACACGGCGCAGGTTGCCGTTGCCGCCGAAGACGCGCAGGCCGTGAATCACCTTGCCCTTCTTGAGCGGGTCGTCGTCAACGAAGCCGACGGGCGTGTACTGAAGGAGCAGGTTGTTTCGCATCTCGCGCAGGAGGAGTTCGCCCCCGTCGCCCGCGCCGTAGATGAGCACGCGGCGTCCGCCCGTCGAGGGCGCGGGTATCAACTGGCGGAAGAGTCGGAAGGCGACGCGGCTCCCGGCGAGCATCAGGAAGAAGACCATCGCGTCGAGCACAAAGACCGCGCGCGAGAAGCCCTGAAAGCGGAAGGCGAAGAGCAGCACCAGCACGCTCGCCACAGACCCCGCGACGACGGCCTTCGCATAGCTGATGAGGTTGTCCACGCTTATATAGCGCCAGATGCCTCGGTAGACGCCCGTCACGAGGAGCGCGGACATCTTCACGAAGATGAGTACGGGGATGGTCTTGAAGAAGAGGTTCCAGACCTCGGGCGAAAGCTCCGTGCCGAAGAGCAGGACGCAGGAGAAGTAGTAGGCCAGTATGACCAGCACCACGTCGAGCAGCACCTCGAATATGCGCCGCTTGTACGAGAGGTCGACGAGGAACGAGACGAGCGGCTTCTCGCGCGCGGCGGCCACCTCCGCCTCGTCGTAGACCTTCACGCCCGCGAGGAACGCGCCCATCAGCGTCAACACGACGGCGAAGCCCAAGACCATCGCGATGCTCGTGTGGTACTCGAAGCGCCGGACGAGCATCGCGAGGAAGCCCGACGCGCCCGCGAACGTGTAGAGCATCCACACGGCGCGCCGCTCCGAGAGGCCGAGCGCGACGAGGCGGTGCGAGGTGTGGTCGCGCCCGCCCTGCGAGGCGGCGCGGCCCGAGAGCTTGCGCACGACCGTGACGAGCGTCGTGTCGAAGATTGGGATGAAGAGAATCAGTACGGGGACGGCGATGACGACGATGAAGCTCCGGCCGCGGTCGCCCGACGCCGACAGAAGCGCCGAGCTTGCGAGAAAGAAGCCTATGAACATCGAGCCGCAGTCGCCCATGAAGATCGACGCGGGGTTCGTGTTGTAGACGAGGAAGCCCACGAGCGCGGCGGCGAAGACGGCGAGCATCGCGGCCTCGGTCGGCTGCCCGTTGGCGGCGAAGCCCGCCGCGATGAAGACGGCCGCTATCGCGGAGACTCCGGCCGCGAGCCCGTCCATGTTGTCGAGCAGGTTGATGGCGTTCGTGATGCCTATCAGCCAGAAGATGGTCAGGGCCATCCCGACCGACGCGGCCCACCCCCACGGCAGCAGCAACCCGAAGTAGACGACGGCCGTCGCGCCGAGAATCTGTCCTATCAACTTCTGGTAGGGCTTGATGTGTAGGAAGTCGTCCACGAGCCCGACGACGAAGAGCGCGGTGCTCGCGCCCATCACGACCCAGCCCTCGCGCGTGTGCGGGACGAAGAGTAGGAAGCTCAGCGTGACCGCGAGGTAGATTGCGAGGCCGCCAAGCATCGCCGTAGGCTTCTTATGCCAGCGCTCGGCGTGCGGCTTCGCCACGACGCCGTAGCGACGCGCGACGGCTCGCACGAGCGGCGTCAGCACGAGCGAGAGCGCGAGCGACGCGGCGGCGGGCACAAGGTGGCTACTGCTAAAGGGCATCGGCCTCTACTTACGCTGAAACTTCTTAAGGGCGTGCGCTAAAACCTATTAGATGCGCGCGCATAAATCAAGTGTCGCAAGTGTCGCAAGTGTCGCAAGTATCGAATGTCGCGCTCTACCCGCGTACGAGAACGCAGACCGACTGCCCCACCGTCCCCACGTCTTTGATAACCGAGCCGTCTTCGAGCGTGACGGGGCGCGGCAGCGGGACGTACGGCACGTCGCCCTTCTGTATGAGTTCGACGCCGAGGCCCAAGTGCGACGCCCATGCGCGAATGGCGTCGCCCGACAGGAAGACGTTTAGCGGGTGGGAGCCGACACCTATGTCGGACAGGTTCACCCCGAAATGCTCCCAGTGCGAGGGCACCGTGAAGTCCAGAAACGAGAAGACTATCTTCCCCCCCGGCTTCAGCACGCGCTTCGCCTCCAAAAGATATTTGTAGGACTCCTCGTGGAGCAGGTGCGTGAGCACGGAGAAGAAGCAGACCATGTCGGCCCGCCCGTCCTCCTCCGGTATGGTCAGTCCTTTCGCGACCTCGAACCGCCAGTCCCCGCGCGGCACCAGTCGGCGCGCGTACTCGACAAGCTCGGGCACAACGTCTATCCCCAGATACTTCCCTTCCAGGTACTCCGCGAGCGGCTTGGCGAGCCGTCCGGAGCCGCAGCCCACGTCAACGAGATAGCCG
>JBJMGR010000104.1:0-2964 GCA_045807805.1 Pyrinomonadaceae bacterium
CGCGCGGCTCCATTCGGAGTGGACGATTATCCCCTCGGACGCGCGTGCGAGACGGCAGTTGAGAGGGAAGTCTAAAGGGCGCGCGAGCGCGGCGGGCGTTGCGCCTCGCGCGAGAGCTTCGGCGGCCTCGCGCGCGGCACGCTCGCCGTGGCACGCCTCCAACTCGTCGAGATATATGCGTGGGTCACGTCGTTCGCGCGCGAGTCCGAGGAAGAAGTCTTCGAGCGCGAAGTCGTGGAAGACCGTCACGCCCGGTCGCGCGCGCATCGCATCGAAGATGCCCGAGTGGTAACGGTGGTCGTTGCCTATGTGGTAGAGCGTCGCGTCGAAACGCCCGAGCGTGTCGAGCACCGAAGGGTCGCGACGGTAGTCGCGCACGGGAAAGCTCGCCGCAAGCGTTTCGTTCGAGGGGCGGAAGCCGTCAACGAAGAGCGTCACACTCGCGCCCGCCGCGACGAGGTGCGGCACAAGCTCTTCGCTGTAGTCGGCTATCCCGGAAGGCTGCGGCCCGAGCGGACTAAAATACGCGAGTCTCATAGGAGCGGTCAGCGGTCAGCTTTCAGCACTCAGCCGGACACTTTCGTTAAGACCCGACGAGTATCATTCATCTCGGCCCGCCATTCAACCGCGCCCGCCGGAGGGGTTGCGAAGGAATTTAAAGCTGAGTGGCGACAGTTATCTGACCACTGTGATTTTTGTCCTCGCCGTCGGCGAGCCCTTGTCGCTGAACCATGCGACCTGCTCCTGCACGAGGTCAACTTCAAGTATGTATTCGCCGGGCTCTTTGGGCGCTGTGACGAGGAGCGGAACTTCGGTCTCCTCGCCGGGCTTGAGGTCTTTCAGAAGACCGTGGCGGCCGTCCATGTCCGTGACGAGCGTGGTACCGTCCGCCTTGAACCAGCGGTCGCCAGCGGCGAGGTAGAACTTGTTGTCCGTGCGTTCGTTCTGCTCGCCGCCGCGCGCCCACCAGAAGAGTTCGCTCGCGTTCTTTATCTTTACCTGCACGCGCTCCTGCTGTCCCGCGCGCAGCTTCGCGGGCGCGCCGGGCAGAGTTATCTGCGCCTTGAAGCCGCTGTCGGGGAGCGCGCTCGCCTCCTTCGACTGCGCCTGCTGGTTCGCGTTCGACGCGGCGTTGTTGTTGTTCGCCGCCGCCGTCTGCTTTCTGCGGCAAGCGGCCGCGCCTGCCAGCGCGATTGCAATCGCGCAGACGGTAAGCGTCACCTTCGTCTTCATCTTCAAACTTCTCCCCATTCTTAAAAGTCTCGTCCGAAAAACTCTCTCTCGCGTTTATTGTCCGACGCGCACGCGCGTGCGTAGCGGCGTCGAGCCCTTCTCGCGGAAGAAGGCCACGCCCTCGTGAATCATGTCAACTTCGAGCGTGTACTCGCCCGGCTCGCGCGGTGCGGTCACGTCGAGTTGAAGACTGACGGACGCGCCGGGCGCGAGGTCTGACTCTAAAGCCCTACGGCCGTCGAGGTCGTTGACGACGCGCACGGCCGAAGCGTCGAGCCAGCGGTCGCCCGCGTTCACCTGAAACATACCGCGCGTGTCGCCGCGCGCGGGCCAGGTAGAGCCGCCCTCGTTGCGCACGCGCAAGCTTAAGCTGACGCGCTCGCCCGCGTGCAGAGTGGCGGGCGGAGGCGCGGCCCATTCGACGCGCGCGCGGTAGTCGCCTTCGGGGAATGCGGCCGCCATCCAGGAGGAGTCGAACTTCGCGCGCGCATCCGGCTCGCTCGGGACTGCCACGCGCAGCATCATCATACCGAGTCGGTGCGTGTGCGAAAACAGCGGCACTTCGACCGACTCTTCGCTAACGACTTCGAGGCCGCGGCTGCGTATGAACTCCCTCGCCTGATTCAGGTCTTCGGGGAAGCAGAGCGAGTAGATGCGTCCGGCGGGCGCGTCGTCGCATGCCTGCACGAAACGCCGCTTGGCCTCGCGCGTCGTGAGAAACTCCTGATAGTTGACGGCGATTGCGGGCGCTCGCTCGTTGAGCATTACTTCCGGCCCGGCGGACTTCCAGCCGCTCACGACCCACGCGCCGACCGAGGCGTAACGCGCGCGCTCTTCGTCTGTAAGATATGACGTGAGCGAGCGGTCGCGCAGGATTTGGCGGGCCTCATTCCTGTACTCTCGAAAGTGAAGTACGTTGTGCCTCATGCTCCACTCGTGGCCGTACGCGTAGACGCACGCGGCCGACGCCTGCACGACGAGCGCCGCGAGTATGAGTGAGACGACGGCCCTCCTCCACGACGCGGACGCGCGCCAAGTGCCGCCGAGCAGCACGGCGGCGACGGCCACGACCGCGACGCCCGAGAGCATTTCGAGGTAGAGACCGTAGCGGCTGTAGCCCATCCCCGCCGCGCTCCACAGCAGAGAGCCCACGACGACGAGCATGCAGAGTGTGCGCGCTTGAGCGTTACGTCGGCAGACGAAGAGGCCGACGAGCGCGACGACAAAGCCAATCGAGAGTCGGCCCGAGTAGACCGAAAGCTCTGAGTGTCGCTCGGGCGCGAAGACGGCGAGCACGGGCCACGCGAGCGTCTCCCAGAAGCCGGTCGGCCCCCAGCGCGAATCCCACCCGCCGCCCGTCGGCCAGTAGGGCGACTTGAAGAAGGCGTTCGCGATGGGGAAGACAGGGCTGCCGGTCACGCGCCACAGGTAGATTGTGAACGGCAGGAGCGGCGCGACGAAGGCGACGAAGCAGCACGCGAGCGTCGAGAGCAGAAGTTTGATTGAGAGACGCCGCGCGCCGAAGAGAGCCTTGTAAGCGAAGACGAGGACGAGCGGCGCGACAATCACCAAGTTCGTCTGCTTCAACTCCGCGCACGCGCCGAGCAGTAACGCCGCGTGGACGTAGACGGCGCGCTGGTTCTCCGCCTCGTCCGCGCGGAGTGCGAGGTGCGTCGCCTCCAAAAGCAGCGGCACGGCGAGCAGGTCAACCATGTAGTTGTTGACCTCGAA
>JBJMGR010000105.1:0-6348 GCA_045807805.1 Pyrinomonadaceae bacterium
GCGCGTCTCGGCGCGCGGGGCGCTGTAGTCGCACGCGAGCTGTTCGACCCTTCGGAGGTCGTGCGCGCGTACGAGCGGCTCTACCTCTCTCTCTCGGGGAAATAAGAATGGAAGTTGCACGCCACGTTAGTCCCGTAGGTCAGTTGACGCCCGCGCAGGCGGGGGCCGCCGCCGCGCGCCAGACGGCCGAGCCGCAGTCGGCCTTCCTCTCCGTACACCTGCTCTACAGGGTCGCTATCATCGCCATCTACGCCGTCATCCTCCTGACCATCGTTCTCAACGTTGACGTGAACAGGAAGTCGCCTGCCTTCATACTGCTCTGCATCGCGCAGGTCTTGAACTTCGCGGTCATACTCTTCCCCGTAATCTTCTACAAGCCTTCGTTCGGCTGGTTCCACCCGCTCGTCTTCTACACGTGCCAGTATCTTCTCTTTCAGTTCCGTAGCTACGCGACATATCTGCAAGGCATCAGCCACCACCGCGCGCTGCCCGAGTACAGCGTCGAGGACATAGTCCTGCTCGTCGCCTTCGCGCTGACGCTCCACGCCATCAGCACGCTCGCCTACTACTTCGGCTTCTGGTTCGGGCCGAGCTTCAGGACGCCGCACGTCAACTTCCGACAGCCGCGCCGCCTCTCGCTCAAGGCGCTGGCCGCCGTGCTCTTCTCCGTGGTCGTCTTCTGGGTCTACGTCGAGCGCGAGGGCGGCCTCAGCGAGCACCTGCTCTCGTGGCAGACGGGCAGGCACGAGGCGCTCGCGGGCGACTACTACTGGATAATACTGATAAAGGTCTCGGCGATGGCGTGCCTGCTCTGGTTCTCGCTGAACAGGGGCGCCATCTACCAGCCGCTCTTCTGGGTCTGCTCGTTCGTCTCCGTGCTCATCAACTTCCTCGCGACGGGCTCGCGCGGGACGGTGGTCGTCTTCTTCATTGTGGCGATGCTCGTCTGGATGCTGCGCGAGAGGAAGTTCGCGCCCGCGAGAATCATCGGGATAGGGCTCCTGGGCGTCGTACTCATAAGCTTCCTCGGCGGCTTCCGTTCGAGAATCTGGAAGGGCGAAATCTCTCTGGCCTCCGAGGGTGAAGACAAGACCCTCGTCGAGTATTTCGAGCAGGGCGCCGTCGAGTCGGCCGAGCGCGCGTGGACGAACAGCGGCCTTCTGCCGATACTTGCGCGCGTCCCCGACGACGTTGACCTCCTCTACGGAAGCTCATACTTCGCTCTGCTCACGCTCCCCGTCCCGCGAAGCATCTGGCCCGACAAGCCCGGTCAGGTCGGCGGGCTCGTCGGCGACGTGTTCTTCAACTCGCCCGCGGGCACGCCGCCCGGCCCCATCGGCGAAGCCTACTGGAACTTCCACATCCCCGGCGTCATCATCGTCTTCTTCATCTTCGGCACGTTCCAGAAGTGGCTCGCGCAGTCGTTCGTCAAGTACCAGCGATACCCCGCGGCCGTGCTCATATACCTGACCGTCCTGTTCACGATTGACCCGAGCACGCCCGCCATCGTCGTCTGCCTCATGCTCGTCCTTCCGCTCTTCATACTGCTGCGTCTGGTGGGCGCTCTCAACTTCGCGGGGAAGAACGCTTGATGCTCCCGAATCTCGTCGTTGCGGGCGCGCCCAAATGCGGGACTAGCTCGCTCTATCGCTGGCTCGCAGACCACCCGCGGGCGTGCGGCTCGAAGGTGAAGGAGACCTTCTACCTGATGGATGAGGGCCACCCGCTCTTGCGTCGCGGCTCGAACTTCCACACGCGCGGGCTCGAAGGGTACGCTGAGTTTTTTGGAGACTGTAAGGAGAGAGCGCGCGTTGTCTTCGAGGCGACGACGCACTACATCTACCAGCGCACGGCGTTGGAAGTGCTTTCAAAGTTGCCGACGCCGCCGCGGATAGTCTTCATGCTCCGAAAGCCATCGGAACGCGTCTACTCTTCGTTCCGATACTCGCAGAACAACCTCGCGAACGTCCGGGCCGACCTCACGTTCGCGCGCTTCGTCGAGCTGTCGAAGGAGAACGGCGGCGGCGCTTCCGCGCTCGAAGATGCGACGGGCGCGAGCGCGTTCGTGCTTCGCAACGACATAGGCTTCAGCCGCTACGTCGAATACGTCTCGCCGTGGGTCGAGCGTTTCGGGCGCGAGCGCATTGACGTGCTGCTCTTCGAGGACTTGAGAGCGAACCCGCGCGCCTTCATGAAGGATTTCGCCGCGCGCGTCCGTCTTGACCCTTCGTTCTACGACGCCTACGACTTCCCCTTAAAGAACGAGACCTTCGGCGTCAGGTATCCGTCGCTTCATCGCGGCGTGCGGAGGTTGAACGAGTTGGTTCCCGGCGCGGGGCTGAAGGGCGCGCTTAAAAAAGTCTACGTGAAGGCGCAGTCGGGCGGGTCGGAGAACGGGAAGTCGCCCGAAGACGCGCGCGCGCTCGAAGAGTTGGAGCGAGAGTTTCGCCCCTTCAACCGAAGGCTCGCCGACGAACTCGGGCTGAACCTTTCGGCGTGGGAGTAAGAGAGTCTTGACCCATACGGTTTCGCAAGGGGGGGGCGAGGTCTGGAAGCGCGGCGCGGCGCGGCACGCTTCCGGCAATGGCGGGCGTCCGGGTGCGTTGAGCGTGCTCTTCGTGACGACGGTGCTCGGCGGCGGCGGCGCTGAGAAGCACATGCTTCGCATCGCGAACCACCTCGACCGCGAACGCTTCCGCGTCTCGCTCGCACTCGTCAAGCCCGAAGGCGAGTTCGAGTCGGCGCTCGCCGCCGACGTGAAGAAGTTCTGCCTGAATCCGAGGCGCGACGGCTCCACGACGTTGCGCGCGCTACAGTCGGTCGGCCCTCTGCGCCGACTCATCGAGAGCGAGCGGCCCGACCTCGTCTTCTCCGTCATAGACCTCGTCAACCTCCTGAACGTATACGCCGCGCGCGGCACGTCGCCGCGTCCGAAGGTCGTGCTCGGCGTGCAAACGCCGCCCTCCATCGCATACGACTCCTGGCACCCGGTCTCGAAGTTGATACTCGGCTTGATGCCGCGCATGTACCCGAGCGCCGACCACGTCGTCGCGCTCTCGAAGGGCGTAGCCTCCGACCTCGCCGCTCTCGTGCCGCGCACGCGCGAGCGCGTGACGGTCATACACAACGCGGGCGTAGAGACGGGCGTGCGCGAGATGGCGCGCCGCAATCTACGCCCCGACGAGAGGCCCGGCGGCCCGCTCATCGTCGCGTGCGGGAGGCTCAAGCCCCTGAAGGGCTTCGCGCATCTGATCGACGCGCTCGCCGAAGTTCGTAAGACCATCCGGGCGCACCTCTGGATAGTCGGCGAGGGCGAGCAGCGCGCGGCGCTGGAGAAGAGGATTGAGAGGCTCGGGCTGACGGGCTGCGTGCGCCTGCTCGGATTCCGACGCAACCCTTACAGGTACATGGCGGCGGCGGACGTGTTCGTGCTCTCGTCGCTCTTCGAGGGCTTCGGCAACGTCATCGTCGAAGCGATGGCGTGCGGCGCTCCCGTCGTCGCGACCGACTGCCCCTACGGCCCGCGCGAGATAATCCGTGACGGCGAGAACGGAATCCTCGTCGAGCCCGCGAGTGCTGCGTCGCTCGCGCGCGGTATCTTGCGCGTGCTCACCGACGAAGAGTTGAAGAGGCGTCTCGCGTCGAACGGACTAGAACGCGCGCGCGACTTCGAGGCGCAATCAATCGCGGACGAGTACGGCGAGCTGTTCCTACGAATCGCGAACGGCGCTTCGACGGCGAACGGGAACACGAACGGGGGCGCGAACAGTGCGACGAACGTGGACGCGAAGGAGACGTTGAAGGGGGCCGCGCGTTGACGCACCTGCGCGCGATATGCCTGCACGCCGAGCGGCTGCACGACGAGCGCGTGTGGCGACGGACGCGCGAAGCGTTGGACGAACTCGACCGAGCCGCACGGAAGATAACCTTCCTCGTCTACCCTATGCGCTCCGTCGCCGCGGGCCGAGACGTGCGCGCGCGCGTCGAAGAGATCGCGGCGCGCGGGCACGAGGTTGGTCAGCACACGCACTTCTACGCGGGCGCGGCCACCGAGCGGCCCGATAAGCGCACAGACCTGAGCGACCGAAACGTGCGCGAGTGCATCGAGCGCGACCGCGCCTGGCTCATTGAGTGCGGCGTCGAGCCCAAAGGTTTCTGCGGCGGAAACTTTATGATGACCGAGGCGGCATTCGAGGCGGTTGCGCGCGCGGGCTTCGTCTACGACTGCTCGGCGCGCATGACCTGGGAGCGCGACAACTACGAAGCGCCGCACCCCTGGAGCGACCGCGCGGAAGTCCGTCGCTTCGACAATCGTGCGCTCGTCCTTCTGCCGAACACCGAATACCTGACGCTCCCGCAGCTACTCGACCCGCGCCGTCGAAACCGCGCGACGCCGCTCTCTAACGGGACTTCGTATCAGCTCGTGATGAATCACGACTACGACCTGCTCAAATGGAAAGTCTGGTACGGATTTCTCGCGCAGTTGCGCCGCAAGTCGGAGACGCGTACGGCCGTCGAGTTGGCGTTGATGTGCCTCGGGAGCGATGTTGGAAGATAAGGCGTTCACCGCCGGGAAGTTCAGCGCGCTCTCGCGCGGCTGGTCTGAGAGGGAGTACAGAGACCCCTCGGGCTTCATGCGGCGACGCTCGGCGCTCGTGCGCGAGTGGGGCACCGCTTTACGTCCGGGCGACCGCATACTCGAACTCGGCTGCGGCGACGGCGCGCTCTCGTGCATGCTCGCCTCCGAAGGCTTCGACGTGACGGGCGTGGACATCTCCGAAGGGATGATAGAAGAGGCGCGACGGCGCGCCGAGCGAGAGTCTTCGGCGGCGCGCTTCGAGGTAGCGGACAGCGACGCCCTCAACGCGGGAGAGCCCTTCGACGCCGTCGTCTCCTTCATGAGCGCGTTCTTCACATACACGGAGAACCCCTCGGAGTTTCTCGCGCGCGTCGCGCCGCTCGTGCGCAAGAAGGTCATCGTGGACTGGAACTTCCGAAGCCCATGCACGTTTGAAGAGGCCGCGCGCTCTTTGGATGACGCGGGCCTTCGTCGAATCGAGTGGCGGCCGTGGCTCGTGCCGCACACGACGCGCGCGGCGTCGCGGCCGGGCTTGCGCGGCTGGATGGAGGGGAGGCCGAACCTCTCGCTCCTTCTACTCATACTGAAGCGCTGGCACTACACGGTTTACCTCAAGGGCGAGAAGACGGACGCCCCGCGCGACGAAGACAACAACGGCGGAGAGAAGTTCGAGGGGCACGCCGTCCCCGGCGGTCTCTTGCGGCGAACACTAATAAGACTCGGACAGGCGACGAGGTAAGTCCTTAGTAGATATGAAGACAATTAACCACCGCAGGCACAGAGGCACAGCTAAGAGATTAAAGCTGTGTCTCCGTGCCTGCGGTGGTTAAATCTTCCTCACAAACTCACAAAGCGAGACATTAGACGATGTGTGGAATCTCAGGCATTGCGACGACCGGCGACGGCGCGGTCTCGCGTGAGCTGCTCGAAGCGATGAACGAGCGTCTGCGCCACCGTGGGCCGGACGACGGCGGCGTGTGGCTCGGCGGCGACGGCGACGTGCGCGTTGGTTTGAGCGCGCGAAGGCTCTCTATCATAGACCTCTCGCCGCGCGGACACATGCCGATGTCTGGCGCGGACGGCCGCCTGCACATAACCTACAACGGCGAGGTCTACAACTTCCGCGAGATTCGGCGCGAGCTTGAGGCTTTAGGCCACGCCTTCCGCTCCGACACCGACACCGAAGTGGTGCTCAACGCCTACGCGCAGTGGGGGCCGGAATGCCTTCACCGGCTCAACGGCATGTTCGCCTTCGCCGTCTGGGACGCGCGCGAGCGTGAGCTGTTCGTCGCGCGCGACCGGCTCGGCGTCAAACCGCTTCACTACGCGGAGTGGGGCGGTCGCTTCGCCTTCGCCTCGGAGATGAAGGCGCTTATGGAAGACGCGTCGCTCCCGCGAGATATTGACTGGGACGCGCTCGACCTCTACCTGACCTTCCGGGTCATCCCGCATCCTTACACCATCTTCAAGGCAGTGCGTAAGCTCGCGCCCGGCCACTACCTCGTCTGGAAGGAGGGGCGGCTACGCGAGTGCGCCTACTGGGACGTGTTCGGCCGCGCGAGTGGCGCGAAGGGAACTGAGGCGAACGGCCACGGCGCAAACGGACACGCGCGCCGCAAAGGCAGCGCGAGCGTCGCGGAGATAAAGCGCGAGCTGTTCGAGTTGGTCGAAGACGCGGTGCGTATGCGGCTCGTGAGCGACGTACCCTTAGGCGTGATGCTGAGCGGCGGGATCGATTCGAGCGTCGTCGCGGGGCTAATGGCGCGGCA
>JBJMGR010000106.1:0-2818 GCA_045807805.1 Pyrinomonadaceae bacterium
CGCCCGCCGCGCGCGCCTGTGCGAGCAGGTCGCGCAGACGTTCGCGCTCGCGCTCAAACTCTACTTGCGCGGCCACGTCACGCTCTATCTCTTCGAGCGCTGCGCGGGCCTGACGCGCGCGAGCGAGCGAGTCTTCGAGGCGTCGCACGTCCGACTCGGCCGCGGCGACGAGTCGCGCAGACGCCCCGGCCTCTTCGCGCAGACGGTCGCGCTCCGTCCGCTCCGCTTCGAGCGCGCGAAGGCGCTCGATGGCTTCGAGGTGCGCGCGGTAGTCGCTTTCGGTCACGCGCTGTCGTTCGGCCGCGGCGCGTGCGGCTTCGAGTGCGCCCTGTAAGTCTCGAAGTCGTCGCGCGGCCGAGTCGCGCTCGACTTCGGAGCGGTCCGCGAGTGCGCGCGTCTCGACGGTGCGCGCCTCGGCGCTGTCCAGTTCGACGACCGAGAGAGCGTGCGCTTCCGCCTCGCGACGGAAGCGCGCGAGAAGCTCGTCCAACTCTTCCGCGCGCGCGCGCGCGGCGGCGTGCTCTTCGAGCGCCGTGTCGTAGCGCGCGAGCTGTGACTCGGCGGAGCCGATGCGGACGCGCGCCTCGGTGATGCGCTCGTTAATGAGGTTCGTGGTATTGCGCAGCCGCTCCGCACCCTCGCGGTACTCTTCGACTTTGAGAAGGCCGTTGAAGGCGGCCTCACGTTGGCTCTTCGCCTTCAGGAAGTCGGCCGTGAATGTGCCCTGCGCGACGCCGATGGCCGACCGGAAGAGCGCTTGGAGGTCGGTGCCCGGCTCGATGCCGAGTTGCTGAGCAAGCCACTTACGCACGTCCGTCGCACCCGTCGCCAGCTTCATATTTAACTCGGGGTCGTAGACGTAGTAGCCGGTGCCCGTGTCGCGATAGACGAGATAGAGTCGCTCGTCGGCGTTGCTCTGGAAGGTGACACGCACGCTGCCGCGCTTCGCGCCGCGCCGCAGGAAGGTCTCCTTGCTGTAGTCGAGCACGTCGAAGAGCGCCCACGCGACGGCTTCGAGGATGGTCGTCTTGCCCGCGCCGTTGGGGCCGACGATGGCGGTCGTGCCGCGCTCGAACGAGAAGAGGCCGCGGCGCGCGCCTTCGCCGTAAGACTTTATGTTTTCGAGTTCGACCCTTGTGACGTGCATTATTTTCCGTGAGAGTCTAAGCCATCGGCGGGAGCTTTGCTAGTGACCTGATATTACAGAACCGCGAGCGGAAGCCTCGCGGGTGCGCGCTGCGTTAAAAGCCCGCATGTCGTAACGCCTACCCGTTCGCTACCGCTCGCGGTTCTGTTATTCGCCGAGAAGGTAGACGCCCGTGTCTGGATGGTAGGTCTTCCAGTCGAACCAGTAGTCCTTGACGGGCTGAATCCTTTCGAGCCTCCTGCCTTTGAGTTCGCCCGCGGTTGATGTCCCCGCGAAGTCCCACTCGCTTCCGGTCTCCGCGTCGAGGAGCGTGTGCGTGCCGGACTTCAGGAAGAGTTCGAGCGCGCGCCCGTCCACGCGCCGGTCGAAGACGCGCACGCTCTTGCCGTCTTCGCCGAGGACGACGAGCAGGGGCGTGCCGCCGACGTTGTCCATAACGGGGCTCTGCTTCGCGAGCGCGTCGAACGGATACGCCTTCGACGCGCCCCCCGCCTCGACGCCCACGACGAGCGTGCGCGCTGGCAGAAGCTCGTTCGGGTTCGCGAGCGTCGTCGCGACGCGCATGCGCGCCACGTCCCGCTCCCAGTCGGCGGGCGCGTACTCGCCCTTCGCTTCAATCTTCGGGTCGGGGCGCAGCACGCGCCCCGTAGCGCCCTCGCTCTTCCACGTCGCGAAGGTCAGCTCGTCGTGGTCGAACATCTTCAGGCGGCGGCCCTTCAGAGGCCCCTGTATGCACGCGCCGGAGATCTGTTGCCACCACGAGCCGGTCTCCTCGTCGCGCATGATGAAGTTCTGGTTGTTGATGCCCGCGAGGTGAAAGTTCAGCACGCGCCCGTCCACTGTCGTCTCCCACACCAGACCGGTGTGACAGAGCGTTCAATAGGTGGCCGCCACGGGGACGCCCCCGACCGTGTCCGCGACGACGTGGTGGTAGGCGATGAGTCTCACGGGGTACGCGACGCGCTCACCATTGCGCTCGACGGCGAGCACCATGTCTCCGTCGCCGATGTAACTTACTTCGCCGGGCGGGGCGTAGGCCGCACGCTCCAGAGGGTTGAACATCACCTCGTAGACGTTCTGCCGCGACGCCCAAACGGACGCGGCGACCGGGAAGAGCAGCACGACCAGCGCCGCCCTCGTCCACCAGTGCGACCCGCGCCACATGCGCGCGACGAGAAAGAGCGCGACGGCCGCGAGCGCCAGCGACGCCCACGGTGCCCACTCCTTGACCCCGTACCCGACCGCCAGCGCCCTCCCCGTCTGCGCCTTGAACGGCTGAATCAAAAACAGGGGCACGATGACGAGCGCCATTGCCGCCGCGATGATTAGAAGAAGGAGCAGCCAGCGTTTCATGTAAATTGTCTCTCGGGGGTTTACTCGTTGACCTTCAGGACGGCGAGGAATGCTTCCTGCGGGATTTCGACGCGGCCGACGCGCTTCATGCGGCGCTTGCCCTCTTTCTGTTTTTCGAGGAGCTTGCGTTTGCGCGTGATGTCGCCGCCGTAGCACTTGGCGATGACGTTCTTGCCTATCGCCTTGACGGTCTCGCGCGCGATGACCTTGTTGCCGATGGCGGCCTGAATGGGCACCTCGAAGAGCTGGCGCGGGATGAGCTGTCGCATCTTCTCGGCGAGGAGGCGTCCGCGCGCCTGCGAGTTCTGGCGGTGGACG
>JBJMGR010000107.1:0-4598 GCA_045807805.1 Pyrinomonadaceae bacterium
ATCACCACAGGCACGGAGGCACGGCTAAATCCAATTAGCCGTGCCTCCTCTGTCCGCGGTGGTTAATTACCGCTTCACACTCGACTGAGCACGGCCTACAGGGCTTCAGCCCGCGTCGGCGGGTGGACGGCCTTCGGCCTTCGAGGAGCAGCCGACGAAGCGGTAGCCGACGCCGACGACCGTATCTATGGAGTCGCCGCACGCGCCGAGCTTCGAGCGCAGGCGTCGTATGTGCACGTCGAGCGTGCGCGTGTCGCCGTAGTACTGCTGGCCCCAGACTTCGTCTAAGAGCTGCTGGCGCGTGGCGACGCGGCCCGGTCGGCGCGCGAGCGCGGCCAGCAGCGCGAACTCCTTGCGCGTCAGCCTGACCTCCGCGCCCTCGCATCGGACGTGCATATCCTCGAAGTGGACTCGCAGCCTCTCGTCCTCGTAGTTCGCGGCGGCTGCATCGTCCGCCCGGCGCAGCACAGCGCGCACGCGCGCGACCAGCTCTCGCACGGAGAAGGGCTTCGTGACGTAGTCGTCCGCGCCGAGTTCCAACCCCGCGACGCGCTCGCCTTCGGAGCCGCGCGCGGTGAGCATGATGATGGGCGTGCGCCGCGTCTGCGGCTCGCGCCGCAAGCGTCGGCACAACTCTATGCCGGACATGCCGGGGAGCATTATGTCGAGCAGTATGAGAGCGGGCGGATTCGTCTTGTCGAGGGCAAGTTCCAGCCCCTTCTCGCCCGTCCCCGCGACCAATGCGCGCAAGCCTTCGCGCTCCAAGTTGTAGCGCAACCCTTCGGCGATGTCCGGCTCGTCTTCGACGATGAGAACTGGCTTCGTCATAAGTTCAAAGTTTCAAGTTCAAAGTTTCAAGTTGCAGGGTCGAAGTTCAATGCCGAACTCTTAACTTTGAACTTTGAACTTGCAACTTGTAACTCTCAGTTCAGTAACTATGTTTGATTACCGCGGCCTCGGCCATGTAGACCGTAAGCTCGCAGATGTCCGTTACGTAGTCCGCGATGCGCTCAAGATGCTTGGCGACGAAGAGCAGGCGCGCGGCGCGCGGCGTGGCCGCGGGCTCCGAGACCATCAACTCTATCAGCTCCTGGAAGAGTCGCCCGTACATCACGTCTATCTCGTCGTCGCGCTCGATAACGCGGCGCGCGGCGGCGGCGTCGCCCCGCGTGAAGGCGTCGAGCGCCGCGCGCAGCATCGAGGAGGCGACTTCCGCCATGCGCGAGAGGTCTGGGAAGCTGCGTAGCTGCGGCTCGTCGTTCAGGTCGAGCGCGACGCGCGCGATGTTGCACGCGTGGTCGGCCAGCCGCTCAAGTATGGGCGTTATCTTCGCGACCGAGATGACGAACCGAAGGTCTCGCGCGGCGGGCTGGCGCAGGGCGAGCACGTCTATGCAGAGGCGGTCTATCTCGACTTCGAGCCGGTCTATCGCGTCGTCGCCGTCGAGCACTTCGCGCGCCGCGCCGCTGTCGCGCTCGGCGAGCGCGTGCATCGCGCGCACGAGCGCGCCTTCGGCCTCGCCGCCGAGCACGAGCACGCGGTCGCGCAGAACGTCCAGCTCCGAGTCGAGCCGCCTGTGATGATCCATCCTCAAAACTCCCTGTAGCTGTCAGCGTTCAGCACTCAGCTTTCAGCCGAACCCGCTTCGCGCTCTTTCGCCTCTTCTTTGCACGCTTTGCGTTTAGAGAATCGAACTTAAACGCAAAGGTCGCCAAGTAGTAGCGAAGGGCGCGGAGGGTTTAAAGCTGAAAGCTGAGTGCTGACGGCTTATCGCCTTCTTCACCCGAACCGCCCCGTGATGTAGTCCTCGGTCAGCTTCTCGTCGGGGTTGGTGAACATCTTCTCCGTGTCGTTTATCTCGATGAGCTTGCCGAGCCAGAAGAAGGCCGTGCGGTCGGAGACGCGCGCCGCCTGCTGCATGTTGTGCGTCACGATGACGATGGTGTACTGACGCTTCAGCTCGACTATCAACTCCTCGATCTTCTGCGTCGCGATGGGGTCTAAGGCCGACGCGGGCTCGTCCATCAGCACGACCTCGGGCCGCACGGCCAGAGCGCGCGCGATGCAGAGCCGCTGCTGCTGCCCGCCAGAGAGTCCGAGCGCCGACGACTTCAGGCGGTCTTTCACCTCTTCCCAAAGCGCCGCGTCCTTGAGCGCCTCCTCGACGCGGCCCTGCAACTCCGACTTCGAGTTCGTCAGGCGATTGATGCGCAGGCCGTAGGCTACGTTGTCGAAGATGGATTTGGGGAACGGGTTCGACTTCTGGAAGACCATCCCGACCTTGCGACGCAGCTCGACCACGTCCGTGCCCGGCGCGTAAACATCGCAGCCGTCAATGAGCACTTCGCCCTCGGCGCGCGCGCCCGGAATGGTGTCGTTCATGCGGTTGAGCGTGCGCAGGAACGTGGACTTGCCGCAGCCCGAAGGGCCTATGAAGGCCATCACCACGCGCTCGGGAACTTCGAGCGAGATGTTGTGGAGCGCCTGCGCGCGGCCGTAGAAGAAGTTCATGCCGTGCACGCTTATCTTCGAGGGCGCGGCCTCCGGCCGTGGAGACCTCTGGCCGCTCGCCTTCGGTGCTCGAACTTTAATCGGTGCTGTGGTCATAAAAGAGCTTTCAGCACTCAGCATTCAGCGGTCAGCCAAGCCACTTTGAGCGGAGGATGCTTTCAAAACTATACGGCACGTTCGCGGGAGGTCAAAAAGCTGAAAGCCGGGTGCTGACAGCTTGCCGCTTCCATTCAAAACCTCCTCCTCGTCAGGAGCCGCACCGTGACGTTGATGACGAGTATGAGCGTCATGAGCACGAGGGTTGCGGCCCATGCCTGCGCGTGCCATTCGTCGTAGGGGCTGACGGCGTAGTTGAAGATCTGCACCGTCAAGGAGGCGACGGGCTGATCGAGGTAGACGTTGAAGAAGCGGCTGCCGAAGGCCGTGAAGAGAAGCGGCGCGGTCTCGCCCGAGACGCGCGCGACCGCGAGCATCGCGCCCGTCGCAATCCCTGAGGCGGCAGCGGGCAGCACGACGCCCGTCGTCACGCGCCACTGCGGCGCGCCCAACGCGAGCGCCCCCTCGCGCAGAGATGTGGGCACGAGCCGAAGCATCTCTTCGGTCGTGCGCGTCACAATCGGAATCATGATGATGCCTAGCGCGACGCCGCCCGCGAGCGCCGAGAACTGCCGCATAGGTATCACAATCAGCGTGTAGACGAAGACGCCAGTGACGATGGACGGCACGCCCGTCAGAGTGTCCGCGACGAATCGCACGATGCCTGCGAACCAGCCGCGCCCGAACTCCGAGAGATAGACTCCGGCGGCGATGCCGAGGGGCAGGCCGATGACCGACGCGAGCGCGAGCAGTATCAACGTGCCTAAGATGGCGTTGCCGATGCCGCCGCCCTCGCCGACGGGCTTCGGCGTGTCTATCAAAAACTCTACGCTGAGCGATGAGACGCCCTGCCAGGCGATGTAGCCGAGTATCAGAAGCAGCACCGCGACGCCGAGGAAGGCGCACGCGGCCGTCGCCGTCGTCGTCAAGGTGTTGACGACACGCCGCCGGGTGGAAGGCGAAAGTAGAAAGGCGGAAGGCAAAGGTGAAGAGACGCGCGCCTTCGTCGCCCCGGCCTTCTCTTCGCCACTCATGCTCACGGTCTTCAACACGCCTTCCTTCCTTCCGCCTTCCTTCCTTTCGCCTTAAGCTCTCGCGACGCCGCTCGTGCCGCGCGTCACGCTCCAGACTAAGAGTCGCGCCGCGCCGTTGATGACGAAGGTGACGAGGAAGAGCACGAGCCCCAACTCTACGAGCGCGCTCAGGTAGAGGTCGCCCGTCGCCTCTGTGAACTCGTTGGCGATGACCGAGGCAATCGTGTAGCTCGGCTCGAACAGGGAGGCGGAGATGACCGCGCGGTTGCCTATGACCATCGTCACGGCCATCGTCTCGCCGACCGCGCGGCCAAGGCCGAGTATGATTGCGCCCGCTATCCCCGGAGCGCCGTTGGCGAGCACGATGCGCGTCGTCTCCCACTTCGTCGCGCCCAAAGCGAGCGCAGCCTCGCGTTGCGAGACGGGCACGGCCGCGAGCACGTCTCGCACGACTGCCGTGATGATGGGCGTCACCATGATGGCGAGTATGACGCCGCCCGTGAACAGTCCTATCCCCGTCACAGTCCCCTGAAAGAAGGGGAGCCAGCCGAGCCAGCGCTGCAAAGGCGGGCCGACGTGTTCTCGAAGGAACGGCGCGAGCACGAAGATGCCCCAGAGCCCGTAGACCACGGAAGGTATCGCGGCGAGCAGCTCGACGAGGAAGGCGAGGGGGCGCGCGAGTGTGCGCGGAGCCTGCTCGATGAGGTAGACGGCTATCCCTATCGAGACGGGGACGGCTAGAGCCAGCGCGAGGAGCGACGAGACGACCGTGCCGTATACGAACGGGAGCGCGCCGAACTCTCCCTGAATCGGGTCCCACGCGCGCCCGGTCAGGAACGAGAGCCCGAACCGAGAGATAGAGGGCCGCGCGTTCGAGCCTATCTCGACGAACATCGCGACGACGATGACGACGAGCAGGAGCGCGCAGCCGAAGAGCGTCGCGCGGAACAACGCATC
>JBJMGR010000108.1:0-11501 GCA_045807805.1 Pyrinomonadaceae bacterium
AAGGTGCAGGCGGCGATTCAGGGCGACACAGTCCGCGTCACGGGCCGCGACCGAGACACCTTGCAGGACGTAATCGCGCACCTCAAGACAAAAGACTTCGGCATCAACATGCAGTTCTCAAACTACAGATCGAACTAGTGATAAGTGATGAGCGATAAGTGATAAGAGAAGACAACGGGCTTTCTCTTATCACTTATCGCTCATCACTTATCACTTACAAACTATGCAGACATACGGGCACACGGCGGCGGTCGAAGAGCCGCATCTGACTGCGAGGCGGGTCTTCAGTCTCGTCTCGCGGGAGCTTTCACTGGTCGAGGAGGAGTTCGAGCGGCAGGCGCGCTCGAACATACAGGTCATCGCCTACATCGGCGACTACCTGCGCGCCTCGGGCGGCAAGCGCGTGCGTCCGGCGCTCACGCTGCTCTCGACCTGCGCCGTCGGCGGCGACGCTTCCGGGCAGAACGTCGTGCGCATGGCGACCGTCATGGAGTTTCTGCACACGGCCACGCTCGTTCACGACGACATCATCGACAACGCGGAGACGCGCCGCAATCGCCCTTCAATCAACTCGCGCTTCGGCAACCAGACCGCGGTGCTCATGGGCGACTGGCTCTACATGTCTGCCTTCGAGACGAGTTTGCAGGAGCGCTCGCTTCCGGTCTTGGACATTCTGACGGCCGTCACCCGGAAGATGACCGAAGGCGAGCTTTTGCAGTTGACCCTGCTCGGCCGCGCCGACGTGACGGAGGAGCAGTACTTCGACGTTCTTCGACGTAAGACCGCGTACCTCTTCGGCGCGTGCTGCGAGATAGGCTCGATACTCGGCGGCGCGTCGCCGGAAGAGCGGCGCGCGCTCGGCGAGTATGGCCTGAATCTCGGCACCGCCTTCCAGTTGATTGACGACCTGCTCGACTTCACCTCCGACGAGGGCTCTTTGGGGAAGGCCGCGGGCGTTGACCTCCTCGAAGGCAAGCTGACGCTCCCGCTCATATACCTGCTCGAAGAGTCGCCTTCGATGAAGACGGCCGTGCAGTCCGTCATGCGGGAAGGGAGCTACGGCGAACACGCGCGCGCGACCTTCATGCGCGAGGCGGAGCGTGTAGGCGCGCTCGAACGCGCGCGCACGCGTGCCGCATCCTACGCGGAGGCAGCCGCCGCCGCGCTCGACGCGCTCCGCCCGTCCGAATACGCGGACGCGCTCCGCTCAATCCCTTCGTTCATACTCGAAAGGGAAACGTAAAAGGAGCGGTCGGCGGTCAGCGCTCGGCTTTCAGCCAAACCGTATGGCGGGGCTTGAGCTGAAGAAAGAGCTGGCCGATGGCGAAGTAAAAAGCTGAAAGCTGAGTGCTAAAAAATGCCGGACGAAAATCTCTTAGGCACACTTGAGAGCAACCTTCGGGAGTCGCGCGCGACGCGCTCGCGTCTGGCCTCGCGTCTGGCAGACCTCGAAGCTGAGGCCGAGCGACTTCGCACGCAGTTGAACGAGATGGACGCCATCGTCAGCCAGACGGAGGCGGCGCTCTTCCGCATACTCTCCTCGAACTACGGCGTGCAAGCGTCCTCTCTGCCGAGGCCGTCGGACGCCGATATAGAGGCCGCGCTCCGGCGCGACTCGGCATCGGGGATTTCGCGCGGCGTTCCGTCACAGACGCAGCCCTACTCCGCGCCGCAGAGGATTCAGCCGCCGTCACCCGCGCGCGATGACCGTGATGACGACGCCGCGCGCCATCATCACATTCCCCAGATACGCCCCGACATCGCGCCCAAGAGCGACCGCTTCTTCGAGCGCACGATCTCTTACGCGGCCGCGGTGCTTCTGCGCGAGTCGGCCGGGCCGCTCCACGTCAACGAGATTTACAACCGGCTCCTCGAAGGCGGATTCCAGTTCACGGGCCAGAACCCGACCATCAGCATCGCCGTCTCGCTCAACCGGAACAATCGCTTCCGAAAGGTTGCGCCCGGCACCTTCGACCTCGTCATGCGCGACGCCGCGCAGCAAGTCTCCTAAGAGTTAACAGACGAAAAGAGAGGGGCGCGGCTGCGACCGATGAAGTCGCCGCGCCCCTCTCCTCGCGCGTGCTATCCTGTCGGGGAAAGACACGCGGAAGCCCTGCGCCGCGTGTAACGAAAACCCCCTTGACCTCACACGGCGCAGGAACTTATCGGCCGCGAAATTACTTCGGCGCGTCGGCGAGACACTGCTTGCGGTCGGCCTTCGCCTTCGCGACGGCCGCGCTGTGCTCCTTGCCCTTGAGCGTCTTGGCCGCCTTCACCGCGGCATTGTAGTCGGCGCCGCACTTCTTGACGGCCGCGACATGCTCGGCGCTGGGCTTCGTCTTCTTCGCGCTCTTGGCGAGGGCCGAGGGCGCTGCTGCGGAGAGTGCGAGCGCGAGGGTCAGCGCCGCCTTCGTCAGAATGTTCTTCGTCATAGTTTTGCTCCTGTTAAAGTTAGTCTTGAATCAAAGCCGGGCGACTTTGAGTCTCTCACACGAAACCTTTGGCAAGCGTCGCGCCACGCGGCGCGCGTCTCATGCCGTGGCCTTCGGCGCGTGTTTCGGGTGTATGAGGCGGCGCGGGCTGTGGCATTTTTGTTCGCGCAGGCAATTTAGCCACGGACGGCGCGGCGCGTTGGTCTTTCGACGCGCGCGCCCGCGTGTGCTAAGTTCGACGGAAAGTTTTACGTGGACAGGACGATGGAAAGTGAGGCGCCGAAAGTCTAAAGATGCGCGCGATGATTCTCGCCGCCGGATACGGCACGCGGCTCTGGCCCTTGACGATTGACCGCGCGAAGCCCGCGATACCTTTCATGGGCCGCCCGCTCGTGGGCTACGTCGCCGGGTACCTCGCGCGCTACGGCTTCCTTGACGTGGTCGTTAACCTTCACCACCGGCCCGAGTCCGTGCGCGAAGCCCTGGGCGACGGCTCGCGCTTCGGCGCGCGTCTCCACTACGTAGAGGAGCACGAGATACTCGGCACGGGCGGCGCGATTGCGAACGCGCGCGCTCTGCTCGAAGCGGACGCCTTCGTCGTCGTCAACGGAAAGATAGCGACCGACATAGACCTCACCGCGGCGCTCGACACGCACCGCAGAGAGCGTGCGCTCGCCACCCTCGTCCTCCGCCCGAACCCCGTGCGCGAGCGCTACAGCGTCGTCAATGTGCGCGACGGACTCGTCAAAGGCTTCGGCGGTTACCCAACATCTGACAACGCCAGCGTTGACGCGCCGCTGATGTTCACGGGGATTCAAGTCCTCGACCCGCGCGTCTTCAAATACATCCCGCGCGGCGACGACGGGCGCGCAATCTTCTCGCACACGGTGACGGACGTTTACCTGCCAGCGATTGAGCGCGGCGAGCGCATAGCCGCGCACGTAGCCGGTGGCTACTGGCACGAACTCTCGACCGTCAGGCGCTACCTAGACACGAGCGTCGAGCTTTTGAAGAGGGAAGGGCGCGACGTTGAGTTGGGCGAGGGCTCGTGCGTGGACGCGGGCGCGAGCGTTACGGAGAGCGTGCTCTGGGAGGACGTGCGCGTCGAAGAGGGAGCGCGCGTGCGCCGCTCCGTGCTCGGCGCGGGCGTGCGCGTCGGCCGGGGCGAAGTGTTCGAGGGCGTAGCGGTCGTGCGCGCGGAGCTTGTCGAGGGGTTGGAGCGGCCCGAGAAGGGGCTGCGCGGCGAGGTTCGCGGCTCGAATTTTGTCGCCCCAATCCCGGAATGATACAATCCACTTAAAACGAATCCGTGTCAGAGAAGGCTTCCGTCGTCGCTTACGTCCGATTATTTTCGATGCGCCACCCTTCGCAGGTCACGCCTAACGCCTTCAAGACTTCGGCGCGCGAGCGGCTCGAAGGCTTCGTCGCGCGCAACGGCGGCGACGCCGCGCAAATCTTAGCCCTCACGCCCGACGCCTCCACACGCGAATACTTCCGCATCCCCTTCAGGAAGCGGCGCGCAATTGCGGCCGTCTACCCAGAGCCCTTCGACCCCGAGATTCACCCGTTCCTCGACGTGACGCGGCTCTTCGTGGAGGCGCAGCTTCCAGTCCCCGAAATCCTCGACGTTGACCCGCTCGACGGCATCATCGTTCAGGAGGATTTCGGCGACACGCAGCTCAGGCGCGCGCTCGAAAACGCCTCGGACGACGAGCGCGAGGCTTACGTCGAGCAGGCCGTCACGCTCATCGCGGATGTACAGGCCTCGACGCGCCTCGCATACGAGCGCAACTCCATCGCGAGCCGCCTCGCCTTCGACGAAGCGAAGCTCTCCTGGGAACTCGACTTCTTCATGCGCCACTACTTCGGGAGTCTACGCGGCGAGACCCTGAAGCATGGCGATGAGGCGCAGTTGCGCGCGGAGCTTAACGACGTGTCGGCCGAACTCGCGATGCGGCCGCGCACGCTCTGCCACCGCGACTTTCACCCGTCGAACATAATGGTGGACGCGTCGGGGCGTCTGCGGATAATCGACTATCAGGACGCGCGCATGGGGCCTGCGTCCTACGACCTCGTCTCGCTCCTGCTCGACCGGCGAACGAGCCTTCCGTCGCTCGCGGAGGTACGTGAGCGCCGACTATTCTTCCTCGAAGAGCGGCGCGCGCGCGGGCTTGAGACGATTGACCCTGATGAGTTCGCGCGTGAGTTCCGTCTGATGACCGTGCAGCGTTGCCTGAAGGCCGTAGGGACTTTCTCTTACCAGACGGCCGTGCTCGGGCGCGGAGAGACCTACGCGCAGTTCATAAATCCGATGTTCGAGATCGTGGTGCAGGCGGCGGAGTGGCTCGGGCGCTTTCCGCTGCTTC
The DNA here is from genome assembly GCA_045807805.1 of Pyrinomonadaceae bacterium. Classification (GTDB taxonomy): domain Bacteria; phylum Acidobacteriota; class Blastocatellia; order Pyrinomonadales; family Pyrinomonadaceae; genus QHXN01. The sequence continues at coordinate 4,799 of JBJMGR010000108.1, forward strand.
GCTCGACGCTGCGCGAGCGAATGGAGGAGGGCGAGCGCTCTTCGTCGAAGGGCAGCAGTTAAATTATAAAGGGTGAGGGGCATCGCCGCCGCCGCGAGTTTCTTGACGGCCGCCGTCCCCGCAATCAGACGAATCATGCAACAGGTCTACATAAACCAACTATCGAAACACGCGGGCGAAGAGGTGACGCTGCGCGGCTGGCTCTACAACATGCGTTCGAGCGGCAAGCTCATGTTCCCGCAGTTGCGCGACGGCACGGGCGTCGTTCAGTGCGTCGTCTTCAAGAAGGCGGTCGCGCCCGAAGTCTGGGACTCTCTCGCGCACTCGGGGCAGGAGTCGCCCATCGTCGTGCGCGGCAGCGTGCGCGCGGACGAGAGAGCGCCGGGCGGCTACGAGATCGATGTCGTGGAAGCGGAGGTCTTGCAGCACGTCGAAGGCTACCCCATCACGCCGAAGGAGCACGGGACGGAGTTCCTCATGGATAACCGTCACCTCTGGCTCCGCTCGCGCCGACAGCACGCGATACTGCTCGTGCGCCACACGATCATCAACGCCGTCCGCGACTTCCTCAACCGCGACGGCTTCATCCTCTGCGACACGCCGATACTCACGCCCGCCGCGTGCGAGGGCACGACGACGTTGTTTGAGGTCGACTACTTCGACGACGAGAAGGCATACCTTTCGCAGTCGGGCCAACTCTATAACGAGGCGACGGCCGCGGCCTTCGGCAGAGTCTATACTTTCGGCCCGACGTTCCGCGCCGAGCGGTCGAAGACGCGCCGACATCTGACGGAGTTCTGGATGGTCGAGCCCGAGATGGCCTACGCGGGACTCGACGACGTGATGGACTTAAGCGAGCGCTTTCTCTCGTCAATCGCCGCGCGCGTGCTCGAAGAGCGCGTCGAAGAGTTGAAGGTCTTGGAGCGCGACACGTCGAAGCTCGAACAGATTGTGCCGCCCTTCCCGCGCGTGCACTACGACGACGCCGTGAAAATTCTCCACGAGGGGCACGAGCGCGGCGAGGTAGAGCAGAAGTTTGAATGGGGCGGCGACTTCGGCTCGCCCGACGAGACATACATTTCGAGCCGCTTCGACAAGCCCGTCATGGTTCACCACTACCCGGCGGCCGTCAAAGCCTTCTACATGAAGCGCGACACCGAGCGCGACGACCTCGCGCTCGGCGTTGACGTGCTCGCGCCCGAAGGATACGGCGAAGTCATAGGCGGCGGCGAGCGCGCGACCTCGCTCGAATTCCTCGAAGAGCAGCTCAAGGTTCACGAGCTACCGCGCGAGGCGTTCGAGTGGTACCTGGATTTGCGTCGCTACGGCAGCGTCCCGCACGCGGGCTTCGGCATGGGCATCGAGCGCTGCGTCGCCTGGATGTGCGGCCTTGAGCACATACGCGAGACCATCCCGTTCCCGCGCATGCTCTACAGGCTAAGGCCGTGAACCATCAGGAGGCGTAAACCGTGAACCGTAAACCGTGACAAGAGAAGAGCAGGTTTTATCTCGTCACGGTTCACGATTTACGGTTCACGGTTTTTTATGGAGAGAATAGTAACCATCTTCGGCGGCGCGAAGTGCGGCGAGGATAGCGAAGAGTACGAGCAGGCGCGCAGGCTAGGGCAGTTGCTCGCCGAGACGGGCTTCACCATCTGCACGGGCGGCTACCTCGGCGTGATGGAGGGCGCGAGCCGCGGCGCGCGCGAGCGAGGCGGTCGAGTGCTAGGCATCGTGATGAACCAGTTCAAGTCCGAGCCCAATCGATACCTGACGGACAAGGTCGCGAGCGCGCACTTCTACGAACGACTTCAAAACCTCATCACGCGCTCGGTCGGGTTCATCGCGCTGCGCGGCGGCGCGGGCACGGTCACGGAGTTTTCGCTCGTCTGGAACAAACTTCAAACGAAGGTCATCGAGTCACGCCCGCTCGTGCTGCTAGGCGACTGCTGGCCCCCGGTCATCGAGGCTTTTAAAACTCAACTCGTCGTCAGCGAACAGGACGTGTCGCTCCTCGACTTCGCGGCCACGCCCGAGGAGGCCGCGCGAATAATCCAAGAGAAGGCGGGAGACATACAGCCATGAACTGTCCGACTTGCGGTGCGGCTCTTATACCCGACGCGAAATTCTGCGGCGCTTGCGGCACGCCCATGAACACACAACCGGCCGCGCCGCAGCCGCAGCCGCAATGGTCGCAGCCTCAACAATCGCAGCAGGCTTGGTCGCAACAGTCCGCCCCCGCCGCGGGCGGCGGCATACACATTGACGAGGACGCGCGCGGCGAGGGGCGCGGCTACACTTGGGAGATTCTGCACCAGCCAGCCTTCGCGCTCGCCATCGTGCGCCTCGGCGCCGAGCAGTCGATACTCGCGGAGGCTGGCGCGATGGTCTCTATGTCCGCGAACGTCGAGCTTCAGTCGCAGATGAAGGGCGGGCTGATGGGAGCCTTAAAGCGCGCCGTCGGAGGCGAGTCGGCCTTCGTCTCTACGTTCACGGCGCGCGGCGGCCCAGGCGAAGTCACGCTCGCGCCCGGTAGCCCCGGCGACATCGCGGGCCTTGAGATGAAGAATCAACTCTTCTACGTCCAGTCAAGCTCCTATCTCGCGGGCGACGCTGGACTCGTCGTAGACACGCGCTGGGGCGGCGCGAAGTCATTCTTCGGCGGCGAGGGGCTCTTCGTCTTGCAGGTGAGCGGCACGGGCCTCCTGCTCGTCTCGTCCTTCGGCGCGATACATCGCAAGCGTCTCGCGGCGGGCGAACGCTACGTCGTCGACACGGGCCACCTCGTCGCGTGGGAGGGGACTACGAACTACACTCTACGCAAGGCGGCGGCGGGCTTCTTCCGAAGCATGGTGAGCGGCGAGGGCATGGTCGCGGAGTTCACGGGCCCCGGCGAGATTCTGATTCAGACGCGCAACCTCGCGGCCTTCGCGGGGCTGATGAAGCCCTTCTTCCCGTCGCAGGGCGGCAGCGGCGGAGGCGGCTTCAACTTGAACCTCGGCGGCTAACATACGCGTGCGACGCTCACGGCCGCGCAGTAGGCGCGCGCCGCCCCGTGCGGTCATACTGAAGTTAAGTTGAACTCTAATGAGCGGACTTCTCGAAGAACCTGCGAAGACTCAGTCGAGGCGAAGGCCGGGTGATGGGCGTCGCGTCGGCATCATAGGCGCGCCTTGCGGCTTCGGCGCGAGCATCGCGGGCGTTGACCTCGGCCCCGCCGCGATGCGTGTCGCGGGCCTGCGCCAGCGCATCGCGCAACTCGGCTACGAAGTCAGAGACCTCGGAGACCTTCGCTTCGACTGTCCCAACGAGCCGACCGCGCACGGCGAGAAGCTGCGTTACATTCGCGAGATAAAAGCCGCCTGCGTGCTGCTCGCCGAGGACGTAAAGAAGTCTCTGGGGGCGGGGGAACTGCCCGTAGTCCTCGGCGGCGACCACTCGATCGCCATCGGCTCGGTCGCGGGCGTCTCCTCTTTCTACCGCGAGCGCGGGCAGTCGCTCGGCCTCGTCTGGTTCGACGCGCACGCCGACATGAACACGCCCGAGACGACTCCGTCGGGCAACATCCACGGCATGCCGCTCGCCGTCCTGCTCGGCTACGGCACGCCGGAGTTGACCGGCATCGAAGGCTTCTCTCCCAAGCTCGACCCGCGCCTCTGCGCGCACATAGGCGCGCGCGACGTTGACGCGGGCGAGCGCGAGCTTATACGCAAGCTCGGCATTCGCTTCTTCACCATGCGCGAGATTGACGAGCGCGGCATGCGCGCGTGTATGGACGATGCCATCGCCATCGCCTCGAAGGCCGACGCGGGATACCACATGACCTTAGACGTGGACGCGCTCGACCCCGGCGACGCGCCCGGTTCGGGCACGGTCGTGCGCGGCGGGCTCACGTACCGCGAGGCCCACCTCGCGATGGAGAAGATCGCGGAGGCGGGCGGCGCGGTCTCGCTCGAAGTGGTAGAGATAAACACTGCGCTCGACATCAACAACCGCACGGCCGAGTTGGGCGTCGAGCTGATACTATCGGCATTGGGCAAGACGATTCTTTAACTCTAAACGGCTCTCCTTAAAGCCCGAAGTCCGAAGTGAGGGGGAGCGGCCCCGAACTTCGGGCCTTCATTTAGCGACGGAAGCGATTTCATCTTCGTTACGACAGCTTTCATCTATGACAAGTAAGATTCGCGTCGGTGTAATCTTCGGCGGGCGCTCGGGCGAACACGAAGTCTCCGTGCGCTCGGCACGCTCGGTGATCGAGGCGCTCGACCGCAATAGGTACGAGGTCGTTCCCATCAACATCTCGAAGGATGGGCGCTGGCTCTCGCCCGCGGAGTCCGCTACGCTGCTCCCAGAGTCCGCGCGCGGACTCCTGCCCGAGAACGTGAGCGACTCGGGCGAAGCGCTCACAATCGTCGGCGACCCTTCGCGTCGCGGGCTTCATCGACTCGAAAGCGCCGGAGGCGGCGCGACGGCGCAAAAACTCGACGTGGTCTTCCCGGTCATGCACGGCACATACGGCGAGGACGGGACGATTCAAGGGCTGCTTGAGATGGCCGGGCTCCCTTACGTCGGTTGCGGCGTTCTCGCTTCGAGCTGCGGAATGGACAAGGTGACCATGAAGGCACTCTTCCGCGAGGCGGGCCTGCCCATCTGCAAGCACGTGTGGTTCCTGCGCGGCGAGTGGGGACGCGACCCCGAGCAGGTGCGCGAGCGAGTCGAGAGTGAGATTGGCTACCCATGCTTCGTCAAGCCCGCGAACCTCGGCTCGTCCGTAGGAATCTCGCGCGCGGACGACGCGGAGTCTCTGAAGCGCGCGATCGATTTAGCCGCGGGCTACGACAGGAAGGTCATCGTCGAAGAGGGTCTGGACGTGCGCGAGATAGAGTGCGCCGTCATGGGCAACGACGAGCCCGAGGCGAGCCTCCCCGGCGAGTACGTCGTCCACGACGAGCAGGCGAAGTTCCTCGACTACACGGAGAAGTATTCGAGCACGGGTCGCGTCGAGTTCGTCGTGCCCGCGCCGATACCAAAAAGGCTCACCGAGAAGATTCGCCGCAATGCCGTGCGCGCCTTCAAGGCGATCGACGGCTCGGGCTTCGCGCGCGTTGACTTCTTCCTACGGCGCGATAACGGGAAGCTCCTCCTCAACGAGCTGAACACGATTCCGGGGCTGACCGACGTTTCGGGCTTCCCGAAGATGTGGGACGCCTCGGGCATGCCTTTCCACAAGGTCCTAGACCGCCTCGTCGAACTCGCCTTCGAGCGCCACACGGAAAATTCTCGCAACCTCACGAGCATCTGACGCCGAGTCTGATAACGAAAAAGTGATTGAAGGCGTCGCTTCTTTTCTGTCATCCGGAGAGGGATGGGAGGGGAGCGACGCCTTCCGGGTTTTCTTCAGGTAGGTTCTTAACGCGCGAGGCTTAACTCCTTGGCGCGCGGTAGCCATTGCGCGTGCGTGCGTTGAGTTCGGGGCGTTCGAGCTTGAGTTCTATCTTGCGCCAGCGACCGTCGTGCGTCTTGTTGGTCGGGCGGTAGCCGAGCGTGTACTGGTTGCTCAACTCCTCTCGAATCTCGTCGAAGGCTTCGTCCAGAGCCTGGCCGCCGGGCGAGGAGATGTAGCGCCCGCCGCTCTTGCTCGCGAAATACTTTAAGGCCCCGGCCGCCTGCATCTTGTCCATGGCCTTCGCCTGCGGGTCAATCATGTCCACGGTGTAGATGGTCGCGTTCGCGGCGAGCGCGGCGTTGAGCGCCTTCTCGGCCGTCGCGGCGCTCTTCGTGTCGAGGCCGTCGGTGAGGAGTATTACGGCGCGGCGCTTCTCGGGGCGCTGCGAGAGGTCTTTCGCCGCGCGCACGACGGCGTCGTTGAGCGCGGTCATGCCGACGGAGTGGAGCGTGTAGGCCGTCGGCGGCAGATCGCGCCCAGGCGAGAAGTCCTGAAGCTGGTCGACCTGTGAGTAAAAGTTGTAGACGGATGCCACGTCCTCCTCGCGCATGCCTTCGAGAAAGCGTATGGCGGCGGCGCGCGCGAGCGTCAGACGCGTCTCCATGCTGCCCGAGGTGTCGAGGAGGATGGCCGCGGCGAAGGGCGTCTCTTCGACGGAGAAGAGCGAGACGGGCTGCTCGCGCCCATCCTCGAAGACCTTGAACTGCGGGCGTGCGAGCTTGTGCACGTAGTGGCCCTCCTTGTCCGTCACTGTCACGTTCAGGACGACGAGGTCTGAAGCGACGCGCACTACATCGTCGTCGTCGTCCGACTGCTTCTGCGCGCGCGTATGCGAAAAGGGGAGCAGCGCTGCGAGTAGCACGGCGGCGAGCGAAACGGCCGCGAACGCCAAAGGCCGTACGCAAGACATTTGCGAAGGGGAAGGGCGTCCCGCTCTGGCTCTCATGGGTGTGGGATGCTGCGTATGTGTTTGATAAGCTCGATGAGTTCGTTCGAGCTGTTTATGACGGCCGCGGATATGACGAGGCGCGAGGTCTTCTCTACGCCCTTATGTAGTTGTTCGGAGAGTTCGGCGAGTCTCGCGAGCGCCTTCTCTAACTGCTGTGGGGGATTGTCGAGCGGCGCTTCGTCATCGGAGCCGCCCGCGCTCCCGCGAATCTTGCGCGCGAGCTTCTCCATACGGTCGAGCTTCTTGAGGTCGTCCTTACCGAGAGACTTATTCTTCTGGAAGGAGTTGAGAATCTGCTCGCCGATGAG
>JBJMGR010000109.1:0-2659 GCA_045807805.1 Pyrinomonadaceae bacterium
GGGCTTCGGCTTCTGCTCAGGCGAGTCTTCGTCGGACTGCTCCGCCCGAGAGGTTGTAGACTTGTCGGCGTCTTGCGCGCGCGAAGTCGCGGCCCTCGACGTTGACGCATTCGAGACGCGCCATGCGGCGAGAGTAGTCTGAGGCGCGACGGTCGCGGCCGAGAGGGCGAGCGCGAGCGCCATCGAGAATGTTCTGGTCTTTAACAAGGCGAGTCTCCTCTGTCGCACGCGGGCCGTGTCGTCCGTGATTATCCGGGGAAAAGTTTCGGCGGCACTTCGGGCACGCGTGGCGCACGGATTATATGTCACGGCGCAACCCCGTGTAAAAACGTTCGCCGCACCACGCACACGAAAAAAAGGCTGACGATGAAGGAAGCGCTTCCTTCATCGTCAGCCCATACGGGAGGAGCCGAAGTGTTTTAGGCGGCGGCGGAGCGTCGCCCCTTCTGCTGGCGGCGTCGGCGCGCGTAGAGCCCGGCCAGGCCCGTTCCGAGCAGCGCCATCGTCGCGGGCTCTGGCACGGTCGCGGGGCTCGACGTGTATATGTCGAACTGGATGCCGTCGTTGAAGAAGTGGCAGTCGGGGTCGAAGCCGAGCGCGAAGCGGCCGTCGTTCGAGATGTAGGTCATAAGCGCTGTAATCTGCGCGGCCGTGAAGTTGTAGACGAAGTTCGTCGGCGTCGTGGTGAAGGATTGCGACGTAAGGAACGTGTCGGCCGTGCCCGCGGCGACGAGCCAGTTGGATTGACCGTGGTAGCGCGGGTCTACGAAGTCGTCGTCGATGGTGACGCTCGTGTTATTGGTATTCGGGTCGTCGAGGAACGAGTTGACGCCCGAAGCCTTCGCCGTGTCGAGCAGGTGTATGAAGAGCCTGTTGGCGTTGGCATCCCAGTTGGCGATGTTCTTGATGGTGAGTTTGGCGCCCGTGATCGTCTTCCCGTTAAGGTTGACGTTGTCTACGCGCCACGTATAGACGCTGTGATGGTCGAGGTCGTTCAGGTCAACCGGGGTCGGCGTGAACGTCAGCGTGTCGGCCTTAGCGGACGAAGAAAGGCCGAGGACGACGAGTGCGGCAAGAGCGACGAGTAGCTTCTTCACGGTCGGATTCCTCCCTAAACTGTGGACTTTATCTGGGGTAAAGTAAGGGAGAAGGCGGCCGGCCCTTACGCCGCTGCCAACGCCCGTTGCATTGGATTGCACTCAAATAAAAGAAGTATTGCGCGAGGGTTTCCACAAAATCGGCGTTGCGGGCGGATTACTTTGCGAGGTGTTCGGAGTCGAGCGCGAGTCTACTCCGCGCTCGACGCGAAGGCAAGCCTTAGGTGTTCGGAGACGGGGACTGCGCGGCGCTCGTCGAGATTCATAGAGACCTGCACGAGCGTCGCGCTCGCGCAGAGGCGTCCGTCGAGCGCGCGCCGCAGACGGTATTCAAACGTGACCGAACTGCTTCCGACGCGAGAGACCCAGACCTCGACCTCTGCCGCGTCGCCGTAGACCAGAGGCTCGAAGAACTCCGCGCGCGCGTTCACGGTCGGGAAGCCGACGCGCTCGGCCGACACGAGCCGCGCGTACTCCACGCCGCAACGCGCCGCGAAGAACTCCTCCATCGCCGCGTGGCAGTAGTGGAAGAGCACGGGGTAGTAGACGAGCCCCGCGGGGTCGCAGTCGCCGAAGCGGACGGTTATGCGAGTGGTGAAAGGCATTTGAGGGAGTGATAAGTGATGAGTGATAAGTGATAAGCAAGGAGATGAAGAAGCTTGTTGCATCCCTCTCATCACTTATCACTTATCACTCATCACTTATCACTTATCACTCTCTTTCAGCTTCTTCCGGTCAATCTTTCCGCGGTCGTTCTTCGGGAGCGAGGGGACGAACTCGACCCAGCGCGGGTACTTGTAGAGCGCGAGGCGCGACTTGACGAACTCTTTGATTGACTGCGCGAGTTCTTCGCCTGCCGCTCGGCCTTCGCGCAGGACGACGAACGCCTTCGGCTTGACGAGGTGGTCGCCCGCTTCGTGGCCGACGACCGCCGCTTCGAGCACGGCCTCGTGCTGAAGCAGGCAGTTCTCTATCTCGGCGGGCGCGACGAAGACGCCCGAGACCTTGAGCATGTCGTCGGTGCGGCCGTGGTACCAGTAGTAACCTTCGGAGTCCACGTGGAACTGGTCGCCCGTCGTGCACCAATCGCCCGCGAAGGTCTGCTTCGACTTCTCGTGCGCCTGCCAGTAGCAGAGCGCGGCCGAGTCGCCCTTAACTCGCAGCGTCCCCATCTCGCCCGTCGGCACGGCGCGACCTTCAGCGTCAATCACCTCGGCCTCGTAGCCTTCGACGATGCGGCCGAGGCTTCCGGGCTTCACGTCGCCGAGGCGGTTCGTGATGTATATGTGGAACATCTCCGCCGAGCCGATGCCGTCGTAAATCTCGACATTGAAGGTCTCGACCCAACGCCTGTACAACTCTTCGGGCAGAGCCTCGCCCGCCGACAGACACATGCGCAGCGACGACAGTTCTTTGTCGGCCGCGCCGGAGACCGAGAGCATGCCGTTAATCATCGTCGGCACGCTCGTCAGTATAGTCGGACGGTAGCGCGCGATGACCTCGAACATCTTCTCGGGCGTCGAGCGCTCGGAGAAGAGCGCCGTCGCTCCGCCCGCGGCGAA
>JBJMGR010000110.1:0-19081 GCA_045807805.1 Pyrinomonadaceae bacterium
CATCAGAAACGAGCGGTCGCTCTCGTCCGCCTCTACGACCATCAGGTCGCTCTTCCCCAAACGCGCGTTCGAGCCCATCGCGCCGACGACGCCGCCGACCACGACGGTCGGGTCGAGCCCGGCGTGCGCGAGCACGGTCGCAATCATGGAGGTCGTCGTGGTCTTCCCGTGCGAGCCCGCGACGGCGACGGTGTGTGGTTTGAGGCGCATCAACTCGCCGAGCATCTCGGCGCGCGGGATGACGGGGATAGAGCGACGCCGCGCTTCGAGCACTTCAGGGTTGTCGCCGCGCACGGCCGTCGAACGGACGACGACGTGCGCGCCGTTGACGTGCTCGGCCGAGTGGCCCTCGTAAATCTTCGCGCCCAAACTCTCCAGGCGCGCCGTCACGTCCGAGCGGCGCAAGTCAGACCCCGACACGCGGAAGCCCATGTTCAGAAGCACCTCCGCGATGCCGGACATGCCTATGCCGCCGACGCCGACGAAGTGAACGTGTTGGATGCGACGAAACATAAAAATCAGAAGGCGGAAGGCGGAAGGCGGAAGGCAGCCGCTGCCTCCGACCTTCTTGAATCCGCGATGACTAGCCGGTGCCCGTTATTGAGCATCTGTTTAACCTCAAGCCTGCCTTTGACTGCCTTCTGCCTTCTGCCTTCCGCCTACTAACCTTTCCATAATGTCTACTGCCGCGCCCGCGGCGTCTCCGCGTGCGAGCTTGCGCGCGGCCTCTTCCATGCGTGTGACGCGGTCGGGCTCTTCGACCAGTTCGTTAATCTCTCGCGCGAGTCGCTCGCCCGAAAGCTCCGACTGCAAGATCATTCGCGCCGCGCCCGCCTCCCGCAACACCTCTGCGTTGCGCGTCTGTTCGAGCTGCCCCGGCAGCGGCACCATCAGCGCCGCCTTGCCCGCCGCCATCAACTCGAAGCTCGTCGTCGCGCCCGCGCGAGAGACGATGAGGTCTGACACGGCGAAGGCCGAGACCATGTCGTCAATGTACTCGCGCACCTCCGCGCGCTCATTCCACCCGGCGGCGGCATACGCGTCGCGCACGCGCTCGAAGTCGAGCTTGCCCGTCTGGTGCGTGACGCGAAGCACTCCGGCGTGAGCCGAGAGGTGCGGGAGCGCGGCCATCATCGCCTCGTTGACGGCGCGCGCGCCCTGCGAGCCGCCGAAGACGAGCAGTGAGAAGCGCGAGGGGTCGCGCCTCTTCGCGGGGACTTCAAAGAACTCGCGTCGTACGGGGTTTCCGATGACGACGCCCTTGCCGCCGAAGTAGCCAAGCGCAGCCTCGAACGAGACGGCCGCCGCGTCAACGAAGCGCGCGAGCCTTCGGTTCGTAAATCCCGGCACCGCGTTCGACTCCATCACGAGAGTCGGCACACGCATCAGCGCCGCACTTAAAAGCACAGGCCCCGAGACGTATCCGCCCGCGCCCACCACCACGTCGGGCCGAAACTCTTTTATGACCCGGCGCGCGCCGACGAAACTACGGGGCAGTATCAAAAGCCCGCGCATGCGCGCAGCGAGTCCCATATTCACGAGGCCCGCCGATTCAATGAGCGAAAGTTCAAACCCTGCCTGCGGCACGAGGCGATTCTCTAAGCCCCTCGCAGTCCCTACGAACCGCACTACCGACCCGGCGTCTCGCCGCATCACCTCCTTCGCCACGGCGATGCCGGGGTATATGTGGCCGCCCGTCCCGCCCGCGGCGATGAGCACGCGCGTCATGCGAATTTCTGGTTTTTGACTTTCGACTCTTGGTTTGAAAGAGCAGTCTCTTTAAGTCCCAAATCAAAGATCGAAAATCCGTAATCTCTCGCCCCGCTCCCCTGCTGCGAGATGTTCAGGAGCACGCCAACCGCAAAGAGCGTCGGGACGAGCGACGAGCCGCCGTACGAGATGAACGGGAGCGGTATGCCCTTCGTCGGCAGCATCGCCAGTACAACGCTCATGTTGAAGAGCGCCTGCGCCACAATCCCCGTCACAATGCCTATGCCCAGAAGCAGCCCGAACCTGTCGGGCGCGTGCAACGCCGCGCGCATCCCTCGCCAGAGCAGAAGCCCGAACAGAGCAATGACCGCTAAGCCCCCGAGCAGTCCCAACTCTTCGCCGACGACCGCGAAGATGAAGTCGGAGTGCGCGAACGGGAGGAAGAACATCTTCTGCCGCCCCTGCGTAAAGCCGAGCCCGTTCACGCCGCCGGAGCCTACCGCGAGCAGAGACTGCACGACCTGATAACTCGTCCCTTGCGGGTCTGCCCAAGGGTCTAAGAACGCCGTCATGCGCCGCATGCGGAACGGCACGAAGACGAGCAGCCCCGTGACGCCGACGAGCGCGGGCGCTGCCGCGAGCGCCATGTGCTTCAGGCGCGCGCCCGCCGTGAACAGTACGACCGCGCAGATGACCGCGAGCATCATCGCCGTCCCTAAATCGGGCTCGGCAACGACGAGCAGCGCGAGCAGTCCCGTCAGCGCGACCGAAGGCGCGAACGTTCGCCAGAAAGAGCCCTCTTCGCCCGCGCGCCTTTCAAAGAACCGTGCGAGGAATATCGCCAGCGCGAGCTTCGAGATTTCCGACGGCTGCATGGACATGCCCGCGAAGCGTATCCAACGCCGCGCGCCGTTAATCGGCGGGAAGGCGAAGACCGCGACGAGCAGCACGAAGGCCGTAATGAGCAGCCCGTTCGCAATCAGAGGGCTCCGCAGACGGCCGTAGTCGAACCGCATCCCGGCCCACATCGCGCCCAACCCGATGAGCGTCCACACGCCCTGGCGAATCACGTAGAAGTACTGGCTGTGGTTCTCGCCCGTCGCCACGATGGCCGACGCGCTGTAGACCATGATGACGCCGAAGAGCGCGAGCGCCACCGCGCCCGCGAACAACCACTCGTCTGCCTGTAGCTTCCGGGCCATAAAAAGCAAGGCGGAAGGATGAAGGCGGAAGGATGAAGTTAAGAGACCGTGGCCTCTGTCCTCTCCTTCATCCTTCCGCCTTCATCCCTCATCCTTCCGAGTACCTCTTCCTTGAACACGCGCCCGCGATGCTCGTAGCTCGTGAACATATCGAAGCTCGCACACGCGGGGGCGAGTAGAACCGTGTCGCCGGGCTTGGCCGCGCCGTACGCGATGCGCACCGCGTCGGCCATGTCCGAGGCGCGTAGCACGCGCGCGAAGGGTTTAAGCTCCGCCTCTATGCGTTCGGCGTCCTCGCCTATGACGACGAGTGCGCGCGCCTTCCGCTCGACGAGCGGCGCGAGCGGCGCGTAGGGCGCGTTCTTGCCGCGTCCGCCGAGTATGAGAACTATCCTTCCCGGCTCGTCCGAGAGCGCCTCGACGGCCTTGACCGCCGCGTCGACGTTCGTCGCCTTCGAGTCGTTGTAGAAGGTGACGCCGCCGACCTCCGAAACCCGCTCCAACCTGTGCTCGACCGGCGCGAAGCGCTTTATCGTCTCGCGCATTGAGTCGGGCGACGCCCCGCACGCGAGCCCGGCCGCGAGCGCCGCGAGCACGTTCTGAACGTTGTGCAAACCTTTCAACTGCATCTCGTCGCGCGTCATTAGCACGCGCTCGCCCGACCACGTTCGCGCTACAAGTTCACGGCCGCGCAGGAAGAGACCTTCGTCAAGCTCGCGCGCCGTGCTGAACATCGTCACGTGCGCTTCGAGCCCGGCGGCCCACTCGGAGACGACGGGGTCGTCCGCGTTCAGGATTGCCACGTCGCCCGAGGTCTGGTTGCGGAATATGCGATGCTTGGCCGCGCCGTAGTCCGCGAACGTCTCGTAGCGATCCATGTGGTCGGGCATCAGGTTCAGGACGAGCGCGACAGTCGGGCGAAACTCCTTTATCGTTTCGAGCTGGTAGCTCGAAAGCTCTACGACCGTCCAGCCGTCTTCGCGCGAAGACTCGACGAGTGAGACGAGCGGCGTGCCGATGTTGCCGCCGACCTGCACGTGGACACCTGCGTCCTTCAACAACTCGCCGATGAGAGTCGTCGTGGTCGTCTTCCCGTTCGTGCCCGTGATGCCGACGACCCGGCCGCGCAGGTATCGCCACGCAAGCTCTATCTCGCCTATCACCTCCGCGCCCGCGCGGTCTGCGTAGCGCACGGGGATGCTCTTCGCGGGCACGCCCGGACTTATGACGACGAGTTCAATCTGATCCAACAACCAAGAAGGCACGTCGCCCGCGAGCAGCTTGACGACGCCCTCGCCCTTCAAGGCGAGCGCGTCGTTCGACCAGTCGATGAACTCCTTCCGGTCGTTTAAGACGACGAGCGCGCCGCGCACCGCGCAGAAACGCGCCGCCGCCACGCCGCTTCGGCCCGCCCCTATGACCAGAACCTTTTTGCCGTCGAGTTCCATCGAACTTAGTGATAAGTGATAGGTGATGAGTGATAAGCAAGGAGCGGAGCACGCACCCTCTCTTCTCTTATCTCTTATCGCTCATCACTCGTCACTTCCCTTCTCATCTCAGCTTCAAAGTCGAGAGGCTCAGCAGCGCGAAGAGAATCGCGATGATGAGGAAGCGGAAGACTATCTTCGGCTCCTTCCAGCCCGACATCTCGAAGTGATGGTGCAGCGGCGTCATCTTAAAGAGTCGCCGCCCCGTGCCCGAACTCCGCTTCGTCATCTTGAAGAACGAGACCTGAAGCGTCACCGACAGAGCCTCTATCACGTAGACGCCGCCGATGAGCCCGAGTATCAACTCCTGCTTCGTCAGCACGCCGATGGTGCCGACGGCCCCGCCGATGGCGAGGCTCCCCACGTCGCCCATGAAGACTTCGGCGGGCGGCGCGTTGAACCAGAGGAAGCCGAGGCTCGCGCCGACCATCGCCGCGCAGAAGACCGTCAACTCGCCTATGTCCTTCTGGTGTTCGAGCCCGAGGTAGTTGGCCCACCTCAAATCGCCGCTCACGTATACGAAGGCGGTCAGCGTGAACATGACGACTATCGTCACGCTTATCGCGAGCCCGTCGAGCCCGTCCGTCAGGTTCACCGCGTTCGAGAAGCCGAGCAGCACGATTGCGATGAACGGCAGGTAGACGATTGGCCCGATGTTCGTGATGTCCTTCAGCGCCGTCGCCTTGAAGAACGGCAGGCTCAGCTTCCACGAGTAGTCGGCCCAGCCGATGTAGGTGAAGAAGTAGAGCGCGCCCCAGACGAAGATCGCAATCCCTAACTGCCCCGCGAGCTTCCAACGTCCCTGAAGACCGAGGCTCTGACGTTTCTTGACCTTCAAGTAGTCGTCCATGAAGCCTATGGTCGCGAACCCCGCCGTCGCGACGAGGATGATCCAGACGTAGAGGCTCGACAATCTAGCCCAGAGCAGAGTCGAGAGCAGCACCGAGCCGATGATGAGCACGCCGCCCATCGTCGGCGTGCCGCGCTTGGCCTGATGCCCCTGCGGCCCCTCTTCGCGAATCTCCTGGCCGACCTTCAGGCGTTGCAGCGCGTCTATCACGCGGCGTCCGAAGACGAGCGAGATGAGCAGCGCGGTGACGGCCGCATAGGCCGTGCGGAACGTCACGTACTGGAAGACGTTCAGCGCCTTGACGAAGTAAGACTCGCCCCCGCCCGATGCCGAGAGCGTCTTGTAGAGCCACTCGTAGAAGATGTAGTAGATCATCTTTCAGAACGATGAACGCGGAACCGACAGTTTCAAGTTCCAGGTTGCAAGCTCAAAGTTAAATGCTTTGCGCCTTCAACTTTGAGCTTGCAACTTTGAACTTTGAACTTATTCCTTCAGCGTTTCTTTCAAGCGCTCCACGATCACTTCCGTGTGTACGCCGCGCGAGCCTTTGACCAGCACCAGGTCGCCCGGCCTCAAGAACTCCGCGAGCGCACGGGCCGCCTCCTCCGAAGACTCGAAGAAGCGTGCCGCCTCGCGGCCCATCCCCGATTCGCGCGCGCCCTCTACAATCTCGCGCGCGAGACCCTGAACCCCCCAGAGCACGTCAACGCCGAAGCCCGCAATGTCGCGACCCGCCTCTCGGTGCAGCGCAGGGCCTTCGTCGCCGAGTTCGAGCATCTCGCCCGCGACGACGATTCGACGCTCGACCCCTTCGCCTCCCTGTGCGACCGCCTCGGCCATGCTTAGCAGCGAGCGCGGGTTCGAGTTGTACGAGTCGTCAACGACCGTGAACCCTCGCGCGAACCGCAAGACCTCGCCGCGCTTCTCCGAGGGCGTGGCGGTCGCGAGCGCCCCGGCTATCTCTTCGGCTCCGAGCCCGAAGCTCGTCGCGGCGGCGGCGGCCGCGAGCGCGTTCGAGACGTTGTGCCTGCCGTGCATCGGCAGCGTGACCTCGGCCTCGCCCAGAGGCGTGCGCAGAAGGAAGCGGCTCGCGCCGACGCCGATTGTTCTTATCCCTGACGCCGTAACGTCCGCGCTCTCCAGCGTGCCGTAGGTTATGACGCGCCCCGCGTGCGCCGCCTTCGAGCGCATCGCCGCGACTCGCTCGTCGTCGGCGTTCAAGACCGCGGTGCCGCCCGGCTTCAAGCACTCGACGAGTTGCGCCTTGCCCACCGCAATCGCCTCGACCGAGCCCATGAACTCAAGATGCACGGGCGCGACGAGCGTTAAGACTGAAACGTCCGGCGGCGCTACACGGCAGTGCTTTGCTATCTCGCCGGGAACGGACATGCCCATCTCCAGCACGGCCACGTCGAAGTCTTCGGGCCGGTTGCCGTCCGACTCCATCTGCAAGACCGAGAGCGCGACGCCAAGCTCGTTGTTGAAGTTCTTGCGGCTGCGCAAAACCCTCCGGCCGCAGACGCCGAGCACGTGCGCCATCAAGTCCTTCGTCGTCGTCTTGCCCGCGCTGCCCGTCACGGCGACGACCGGACGGCCCCACGCGTCAATGACTCCGCGCGCGACTCGTTGCAAGGCGTCGATCACGTCTTCGACCGCGAGCAGCCTCGCGCGAAAAGGTCGAAGCTCCTCGTCCGACTCGACGCGCTCACGGCGCGCGACCGCGGCGACCGCGCCGAGCTTAAACGCCTGCGGTATGAAGCGGTGCGCGTCCGCGAAAGACGTGGCCGTAAAGCAGTGGCGCTTGTAGTCTTCGGGCGAGAGTGCGAAGAACAGTTCGCCCGGCGCGGTCGCGCGCGAGTCAATAGAAAAACCACCTATTTCCTTGTCAAAGAGCCCCGCGCCCGCCTCAAGCGGCGTACGCATAAACCTTGCAGCATCCCCGACTTTCAAACGATTCTCTCCTCCCGGCGCTAACGTTTTGAAGGCCCGCCGCGCCATTGGAGAGAGCCGGGCCGCTCTTTAAGTCTCATCCTCCGCGTCGCGAGTTGCGGCGCACGCGAGGGCCGTCTCGGGCACCTCTGCGGCGGCGAACATTTCCGTCGGCGGGGTGGCGCGTTCCGGTATTCTGCGCGCGGCGCGGTTCCTGCGCAAACGGTCGCGACAATCTGCGATACGTCGTCTCATCTCCAACACCTCATATGCGCTGCCCGTCGAAAAATTAACCGCCGTCCTCTGTTCTCTCATCTCACCTTCCGGGGAAGAGAAGCTTCTAGCTGTTGGCTCCTGGCTATTAGCCTCTCCTTTTGGGGCAACCGACATTCACCTAACAGCCGACCTTCCGACGGGGGTTTGAAGCCGACTGTTAACTGCTCGCTCCTGACCACTGACAATTTCAAAGATGACCGCCGCCGACCACTTAACACTGACCACTGCGCCGAAGCTGAGAGCTAACAGCTAATAGCCAACAGCTAACCGCTTCCTTCAGTCGCTCCGACCGAACTCTATGCGGACTGTCTGACCGGCCTCGACCGAAGCGCCGACCGCTGGACTCTGACGAAGCGCGCGCCCCTCGCCGCGCGCTTCGAGGTCGAGCCCGAGCTGCGAGCAGATGCGCGCAACGTCGCGCACGCTTCGGCCGCGAAGGTCGGGCATGAGCAGCGCGCGGTCTCCCGCGGGCGCATATACGACTTCGCTTATCTCACCCACGCCCGTCCGACCGCGCTCGACTTCGAGACCCGCGTTCTCTGAAGCGACGCCTTCATGCTCGACCGACCCGTCGGCCGAAGCCCGCGCCGTCGCGTTGCGCGCGGGCGTAGAGTTCGACGCGAGTTGACCCGGCGCGGCCGTCGTCTGCGCGCCGGGCACTGTGTCGGGCATCACGTCGAGGTAGGGCAGAATCTGATCCGCTATCGCGCTGAAGACAGGGGCGGACACCTGCCCACCCTGATGCAACCCTTCGGGCTCGTCCAGCACGACGATGATGACCGCGGCCGGCCTCTCGACCGGCGCGAAGCCCACGAACGACGCGACGTACTTCGTCTGCGAGTAGGCGTGCGTCTTCGGGTCAACCTTCTGCGCCGTGCCCGTCTTGCCCGCCGCAGTGTAGCCTTCGAGCTGCGCCGCCCTCGCCGTGCCCTTCAACGTCACGGACTCAAGCATCCCCCGAAGCTCGCGCGCGGTCTCCTCACTCACGACCCGGCGCGTCTCCGGTTGCGCCTGCTCGACCACGCGGCCTTCCGCGTCGCGAACCTCTCGCACCAGATGCGGCGCGACCCTCACGCCGTCGTTCGCCACAGTCCCGTAAGCCGCGGCCATCTGCACGGGAGTGACGCCGACCTCCTGCCCTATCGGCACGGAGCCTATCGAGCCCGGCTGCCACCTCGACACAGGGCGCACGAGGCCCGCCGTCTCGCCCGGAAGCTCAATGCCCGTCTTCGAGCCGAAGCCGAGACGGCGTATGTACTCGTACAGGCGCTCGTTGCCGAGCCTCTGCCCGAGCTTTATCGCCGCGACGTTCGAGGACTTCGCCAGAGCCTCGGTCGCCGTCAGACTCCCGCGCGCGTGGTCGTGCACGACGCGCCCCGGAAGACTTATCGAGCCCGGACACTCGATGCGCGTGTCGGGCGTTATCAACTTCTCTTCGAGCGCGGCCGTGTATGCGACGAGCTTGAAGGTCGAGCCCGGCTCGTAGATGTTCTGCAAGGCGTCGTTTCGACGCGCCTCTGCGCTCGTCCCCCCCGCCTCGTTCGGGTCGAAGGTCGGCGCGTTGGCGAGCGCGAGCACTTCGCCCGTGTGCGGGTCTAAGACGACCGCCGCGGCAGACTTCGCGTGCGTGCGCTCGACCGCCGCGGCCAACTCGCGCTCGACTATGTACTGCACGGTCTGGTCAATCGTGAGCACGACCGTGCGGCCGTCGCGCGCCGTGCTACCCGCGCTCTCGAACGACTTGCGTTGGCCGTCCTTGTCGAAGACAACGCGGCCCGCCTCGCCCTTGAGCGAAGCGTCATAGATCTGCTCGACGCCCGCGAGACCCTTCTCGTCAAGGCCGACGTAGCCGAGCACGTGCGCCGCGAGCGCCCCGTTCGGGTAGCGTCGCTTCTGCTCCTCAATCGAGTAGACGCCTTTGAGCTTGAGGTCGAGCACGGCCTTCGAGTGCTCTGCGTCAACCTTCCGCGCGAGCCACTCAAAGCCGCGCTTCGCCTCCTTCGCATCCTTCAGCCGCGACGCGAGCGCGAGCGAGTCCACGTCGAGCACGCGAGCGAGGCGCGCGACCGTTTCGTCAACATTCTCGACCTGTCGCGGGTCTGCGAAGAACGAGTCAACGTCAACACTGCGCGCAAGCTCGCGGCCCTGCCGGTCGAGTATCAGACCACGCACGGCCTGCTCGGACTCGACGCCCGTCTGCTGCGCGCGCGCGCGCTTCGACAACCACTCGTGCTGCGAGGTCTGTAGGTATGCGAGGCGTGCGCCGACGGCCGCCATCCACAGCAAAAGAAAAACGGCGACCACTAAAGCACGTCGCCGTGAAGCGTCGGGTCGTAGCGTTCGATCCGTTCCGTAGCGGTCTTGCATCTCTTGCGGCGGCCTTCTCATCGGACTCCCGAAGCGTCGCGCCCGAACGTTCGGTCGCTCTCTATTTGATAAAACCTCCTTCGCCTTCAGCGGCGCATGACTGCACTCGCGGCGGCGGCCCCGACTGCGACGCGCGCGATGCGATGCGGCTCCTCCGTGACGCGCACGGGCGCGGCCGACTCTATCTGCGCGGCGGTCGCGGGCTGCATGCCCAGGTCACGCGCCGCCTGCTCAAGCTGCGCGGGCGAAGAGCCCTCTTCGACGGCGAGGAGCAGTCGCCGCTGCTCGTCGAGTAGCTGCTCGCGCTCGCGCCGCAGCGCCTCGGTCTTGTAGCCGTACTCGACGGCCCGAATCTGCTGGCGCACCGCGAAGACGAACCCGCACGCCAGCACGAGGCAGCCCGCCAGCAGAAGCTTCTGCCGACGCGCGGCGCGCGGGTCGTTCGTGCGCCGCACGCGCGTGTTGGAGTAACTCTGGGGAACTCTTCTCATCTGTTATCGGGCCTCTGGCTTCTTGTTATCGGGCCTCTGGCTTCTCGGGTCGGTTTTTGAGTTTCGTAAATGCCGGGAGTGAGGCGTTTCGTCTCTTCGTTACTTGATTGCTTATTCACTTCGTATCTCGCGCGGCTCGTGTCAAAGTTTCGCGCAGGCTCGAAGCTTCGCGCTGCGCGCGCGCGGATTCTCTTCCAACTCCTCGTCGCCCGCGGTCAAGGGCCGACGCGTCAGAATCTCGACCTCGCGCCGCGCGCCGCACTGGCAGACGGGCATGCGACGGTCGCACTCGCAGTAGCCCGAGAGCTTCCGAAGCGTGCGCTTCACCACTCTGTCTTCGAGCGAGTGAAAACTGATGACGGCCAAACGGCCTTGCGTCTGTAAAAGAGCGACTGCGGTCTCAAGAAATTCGCCGAGGCCCTCAAGCTCTCGGTTGACTGCGATGCGAAGGGCCTGAAAGGTTCGCGTCGCCGGGTGTATGCGCTCGCCCCTTCTGTGTCCGACGGCGCGAGCGACCAACTCCGCCAACTCGGTCGTTGTCTTCAAAGGCTCGCCGCGCTCGCGTCTTTCGACTATCCAACGCGCGATGCGGCGCGACTTTCGCTCCTCGCCGTACTCGTAGAGGATGCGCGCTATCTCCTCTTCAGGGAGATGCTCTAACAACTCCGCCGCGCTCTCATCGTCGCCCGAAGCGTCCATGCGCATGTCGAGCGGCGCGTCGTTGCGGAAGCTGAAGCCGCGCTCCGGCGTGTCAAACTGGAGCGACGAGACGCCTAGGTCGGCCAGCACGCCGCTCGCATGCCGCTCGCCCGCCTCATCCAACACGCGTTCGATCTCTCGAAAGTTCGCGTGCGACGCGCGGAAACGTGAGCCGAAACGCGCCAGACGCTCCGACGCGAGCCGTAAAGCCTCGCGGTCGCGGTCTAACCCGAGCACGCGCGTTTCGTTTGAGGCTTCGAGTATCGCTTCGCTGTGCCCGCCAAGACCAAGCGTAGCGTCCACGAACAGCCCCCCGCGCTCCGGGGCGAGCAGCCCTACGGTCTCAAGTAGCAACACGGGGCGATGGGGCGCTTCAGGCCCCCCTCCTGACGCAGCCATCACCACCGCCCCGTGGTCTCGAAAAGCGGCGCGGAGTTTCGAGTGTAGAGTGACGTGGCGCGGAGCATCGGGTCTTTCGTCCTTGCTTTAACCTTATCGCTCAGCACTTCACACTCTCTGCCGCTTTTCAAATTCCGAGCCGCGCGATTGCGGACTCGTCCTCCTCCGTGTACGGGTCGGACAAAAGTCTCCGCTCGAATCGCTCCAGCTCCCAGACTTCCAGGTATGTCAAATATCCAAGAACCGCTACGTCGCCGATCACCCCCGACGACTTCCGAAGCAGCGGGTGTATGAGCACGCGCCCCTGCGCGTCCACGCTCGCCTGCTGCCCGTAGTAGTTCGTCCTGTCAAGGAACTTCCGCCTCGCCGGGTCCATCGACGGCAGCAGCGCCAAACGCTGCTCGATTGACTCCCATTCGGGCAGAGGGTAGAGCCGAACACATTCGCCGTTCAGGCTCGTTACGTAGACCTCGGAGGTGCTATATTTCTCCTCTACGTAGCGCCTGAAGGCGGTCGGAATTTTCAATCGCCCCTTTTCGTCAACGCGCGCCGTGTAATTTCCTCTCAACATAAGGGTTTGCGGCGACGCTACGAGGCGGGTACTGCTTAAAACTTAAAGTGAAACTCTAACCGGTGGCGGCAACCTGCTCACTGTAGCCCACTTTCAGCCACTTTTGACCACCCGCCGCGAATAGTACGCCCGCCTATATAGCCCTGTCAAGAGGTAAAAACTGTTAAATCGAATTTTTTTAAGCACGATATGGTGTAGCCCGCTTTAAGCTTCCCGTAGCCAACGGCGGGGCTATCCTGTATAGTGGCGCACAAAGATATACATATTATAAGGACAGGTCTGGTGGCCACTTAAGCTTCGGATGGGTTTCGGGGAACTTCTATTTTTCGGCCTCCTCGTAGCGTTAGCGAACGTCGCGGGGGGCCTTCTACTTGCCCGGCCAGCCATTTTTCGGCCGAGCCGCCACTTTTTGAGCTATCTCGTAGCCCTCGGCGCGGGCTTCATGCTGGCGGCGATCTTCATCGAGATAATGCCGGAAGTGGTCGTTTTGTGGACGAAAGGGGCGGGCGAGGGCGGTTCGACCGGGCGCGGCGTGCTCGGGGCCATGACGCTTCTGCTCGCAGGGTACCTTGTCATCCATTTTTTTGAACACACGATTGCGCAGCACTTCCACTTCGGCGAGGAGACGCACACTGAGGCGGTCGTCCGCCCTTCGGCGGCTTACACGGCCATCGGCGGGCTCTCGATTCACACGTTCTTCGACGGCGCTTCGGTCGCGTCGGCCTTCGTAGTGGACAGGAAGGTCGGGCTTCTGGTCTTCGTCGCGGTGCTTCTGCACAAGGTTCCCGAAGGGTTTACGGCGGCTTCGATCATACTCGCGTCGGGGCGGTCGGCCGCGCGCGCTCTGACGGCGGCGCTGATTATCGCGGGCGCGACTCTGCTGGGAGTTTTGACCGTGGCGCTGCTTCACGCGCGCGTGGCGGAGGCCGTGGCGTACGCGCTCCCCTTTTCGGCGGGCGTTACGCTGTACGTGGCCGCGAGCGATCTCATTCCGGAGGTCAATCACCTTGAGGAGAAGAATCCTTTCGTGTCGCTCGTAGTCTTCGCGGGAGTAGCACTCTTCTACCTTATGCACATGTTAATTGAAGGTTGATGAAGTCACGCGTGACGAAAATCGGCTTTGGGCGCGGCGCGCGGCGCGGAAGATAAAAAACAGAAGAGGTGAGATTTTCGTAATAGCTTCAACGTTAATATCAAAGTGATGTTGATGAAGAGAAGAGTTTCCGGTTGGCTGACGGCGTGTGTGGCGCTCGCGTGCATGCTCGCGTGTGCGGCGCAGGCGCGCGGGCAGAACGCACGCGCCTACATGCAGTCGCCGCTGCCCAAGCCGACCGGCTACGTCAGCGACAACGCGAACGTTATAGACGCGGCGACGAAGTCTCAAATGGAGGCGATGCTCGACTCGCTCGCGCACCAGTCCGACCCGATAGAGTTCGCGGTCGTGACCGTGCCGACCACGGGCGACACGGACATCTTCGACTACTCGCTCGCGGTCGCGCGCGGATGGGGCATAGGCTCGACGGAGGGCGAGAAGAACGGGCTGCTTCTTCTGGTCGCCGTCAACGACCATAAGTGGCGCGTGCAGGTCAGCCGTCACCTCGAAGGCGACCTGCCGGACGGGCTGACGGGCGAGATAGGCCGACGCATGACCACGCCCTTCCGCGCGGGCGACTACAGCAAGGGGCTGATGGACGCGGTGCAGACCTTCATCGCGACGATGTCCGAGAAGCGCGGCTTTAAGATTGAAGGCACCGACACGCGCTACGCGTATCGCCCGCCCGCGACTACGACGCGGCGCGGCGGCATCCCCTCGATACGAACGCGCTCGGGCATCGGCATAAGCCCCGGCTGCTGCTGCCCCGTGGCAGTCGTCTTGATAATTCTGTTCTCGATGTTCGGCCGAGGGCGCGGCGGGCGCGGAGGCCGCGGCGGTTGGGGCGGTGGAGGCGGAGGCGGCTGGCTGAGCGCGCTGCTTCTGGCGAACGTCTTGAGTAACGCGGGCCGTAGGAGTTCGAGCGGCTGGGGCGGCTTCGGCGGCGGAGGCGGCTCCGGCTGGGGTGGTGGTGGAGGCGGCGGCTTCGGAGGTTTTGGCGGAGGCGGCGACTTCGGTGGCGGCGGCTCGGGCGGAAGCTGGTGAGAATGGAAAGGATGAAGGATGAGGAAAGAGGGTGATGGGTGACGGGTTTTAGGTTCTGGTCTTAACCAGAATCCAGAACCCAAAATCCAGCCCCCCTTTCATCCTTCATCCTTCCGGGGGTTGACTGATGGCGAATAGAGTTGCGCATGAGGCTTTCAATCATCTCGTAGGCGATTTGAAGGCGACGCACGGAGACAATCTCGGGGCGGTCGTGCTCTACGGGTCTGCGGCTTCGGGCGACTTCGTGCAGACGGAGTCGGACTATAACGTCCTCATCGCGCTGCACCACATCACGCCCGAGGACTTGCGGCAGGCGCAAGCGCCCGCGCGCGAGTGGCAGCGTCTGGGGCACCCTCTGCCCGTCTACTTCACCCTCTCGGAGTTGCACGACGCGGCCGATGTCTTCCCCATCGAGTTTCACCAGATGGAGCGCTCGCGCGTCGTGCTCTACGGGCGCGACCCCTTCGAGACGCTCGTCATCTCGGACGAGAATTTGCGTCACCAGACCGAGTACGAGTTGCGCAGCAAGCTCATACAACTCCGACGGCTCTACATACCCGCCTCCTCTTCGGCCGAGCGTTTGCGCGACTTGATGAGCGACAGCCTTTCGAGCTTCGCGACGCTCTTTGCGCCCGTGCTCATGCTGCACAACGTGGAGCCGCCCGTCCTCAAGCGCGACGTGGTCGCGGCGACCGCGCGGTTGCTTGGGCTTGACGCCGGAGTCTTCGAGCGCGTCTTCGAGATGCGCGAACGGGGTGACGACAACGCGCAGGGCGACCGCGCGGCCAACGAGATGTTCGCCGTGTACCTAGCCGAGATTGAGCGCGTGATAGACGCGGTGGACAGGCTTGAAGTTAAGAGTGAGAGGTCAGAGGTTAGTCAGTTATGAAGTCGTCGGCAGACTTCGGCGTGAGTGAGAGGAATCTTAAAGGCATTGTGTTAACGAGGAGAAGAGTGATGAATAGAAGAAGGATTCTATTGTTCGCCGCCGTCGTGCTCGTCGCCGTCGCGTCGAGCGGGTGCGGCTACAACACGCTAGTGACGAAGCAGCAGAACGTCAGGAAGGGTTGGGCCGACGTGGAGAGCCGCCTTCAGCGGCGCGCAGACCTGATACCGAACATGGTCGCGACCGCACAGTCGGCGGGCGTGCAGGAGCAGGAGGTGTTCGGGCAGATAGCCGCCGCGAACTCGCGCCTCATCAACGCTACGGGCGCGGCGCCGCAGGGCGAGGGCGGCGACAAGACGCCGGAGCAGAAGCAGGCGGTGATTGACGCGGCGAACAGCTTCGGCGGGACGATAGGCCGTCTTCTCTCGCTGCAACAGACCTGGCCTCAACTCCGTTCGAGCGAGTTATTCATGAAGGTTCAGGACGAGCTGGCGGGGACTGAGAACCGAATAAACGTCGCGCGCGAGGACTACAACGCGGCCGTGCAGGACTACAACACTTCGCGCGGGCAGTTCCCGATGGCGATAGCCGCGAAGATGTACGGCTTCAAGGAGGAGCCCTACTTCAAGGCCGCGCCGGGTGCGACGGAAGCCCCGCGCATAGACCCGAACGCCATGCGCAGGGACGGCGGGCAATCGAACAGGTAAAACTCAAAGACGCCGCCGCGGCGTCGGACTACAAACTTGACGAAGAGAAGCCTTCACTTCATCGAAGTTCGATGAAGTGAAGGCTTCTTCTCATCAACACTCGTTTAGATGCGGGTAAGTGTCTGGCGAAACTTTTAGAAGCCCCGCGAGTTGCACATGCCGCAGTGGTCGCAGGGCTTGCCGCCCGGCTCGACCGTGCAGGTCTTCTCGCGCTCGAAGAACTCGACCAACTCCGACACGGCCTCGCCAATCCCCGTGAACTGCTCCTGGCTCGGGTGCGAAGTCGCGGGCACGTACGTTCCGCTCAGCCACATCGAGCGCGTGGGCGTCGCGTGCGGCGTGCCTTGCTGCGCGGACGCGCCTTCGGGCTCCGACGCGGCGGGACGCCTCTGCGCCGACGTAGGCTCCGGCGCGCGGCCGTTCGTCATCTGCGACTCGATGCGCGCGAGCCGACGCTGAATCTCGGAGAGGCTCTCGCGAAGCTCGTCCATCTCGCCGCCGCCCGCCGCTGCCGCCGTCTCGCCCACGGCGGAGTCGGAGAGACGGCGCGCCACTCGCTCCGCAAGCTCACGCACCCTGTCCTGCTCGCTGCTGCTCATCACAACTCTCTTCCGCCCCTCGTCAACTTCTCCTCTTCGAGCAGGTCAACGCGGTCTACGACGCCGACTATCGCGGAATCTATCGCCGCGCCCGCCTCGCCCGTCGCGGCGGTCGAAGCGCCCCAGCCCTCCTGCACGATTAGAACCGTGTCGCCCGCGCCCGCGTCAACCGAGTCGAGCGCGAGAAGCGTCGCGCCCCATTCCTCTCCCGAAGGGGTCACGGGCTGGCAGAGCATCACGCGCGCGCTCGTGTAGCGCTCGTTCTTCTGCGTCGCAACGACGTTGCCGAGCACGCGCGCGAGTATCAACGTGTGTGCGCCCCCTTCGTCACGTGCGAGTCGGAGTCTACGATGCCGACGATGGTGCAGTCGGTCGGCGTGTCCTCGCGCCGGAACGGGAAGCTCGCCTCCTTGCCGCGGCACCAGAAGACAAGCTCGCCGACGCCAGCGCCTATCGCGTCGAGCGCGACGAGCGGCGACCCTTGCGGCCGCAGGTTCGCGTCGAGCGACTGAACGACCAGAAGCTTCCGCCCTTCGAGCGAGTCGTTCTTCACCGTCGCCACCACGTTCCCTATCACGCGCGCGAGTTGCATAGGAGCGTTCAGCGTTCAGCACTCAGCTTAAAACCTTTGCGGCCTTCGCGGTCAGAGCGTGTGAACTTAACCGCAAAGGCCGCGAAGAGGGATTGGGTGAAATCTGACCGCTGAATGCTGACAGCTAGTCAGTCGTTCACGAAGTCGACCGTGTCGATGACGCCGACGATGGCGGCGTCAACGGGCTTGTCCTTCTGACCTTCGGCGAGGCGCGCGGATGAGCCCGCGACGACGAGCACGCGCTCGTGATAGCCCGCGCCGACCGTGTCAACGGCGACGATGTAGCCCGAACTGTCGGAGCCGTCGAGGTTCAAAGGCCGCACGAGAAGGAGCTTGCTGCCCTTCAGCCGCTCGTCCTTCTGCGTCGAGACGACCGTCCCGAGTATGCGCGCGATAATCATTCGTTGGTGAATGGTAGATGGTAAATGGTGGTCGAGCTTTGCCAGAGTCGAGTGTCAACCGTTCATCTCGACCAGCACTGAACCACTATTCACCATCTATCATCTACTACTTACCGATCAGCGCCGACCGGCAGCGCCTCGTCAACGCTGCCGTGCGGGCGCGGGATGACGTGGACGCTGACGAGTTCGCCGACACGGCGTGCGGCCGCGGCCCCTGCGTCCGTCGCGGCCTTCACCGCCGCAACGTCGCCGCGCACAATCGCCGTGACGAAGCCCGCGCCGATCTTCTCATAGCCGACGAGCGTGACATTGGCGGCCTTCACCATCGCGTCCGCCGCCTCTATCATCGCCACCAGCCCCTTCGTCTCAACCATGCCGAGTGCTTCCTGAGGCATTCGCTCTGCTCCTGTCTATTCGTGAATCGAAAATCTTCTACGCGTGAGCCGTTAAGTCTTTGGCCCGTCGTTCACCAATCTCGCCGCACGTCAGCGCGCGGGGCCGAGGCGCGCGGCCTGACTGAGGAGTTCAATCAACTCCTCGCGCGTGAGGCTTATCTTGCCGTTCGGCGAAGCGCCGTTCGACGTGCGCCGTGCCGCCGGGGCCGCATCGCGCTCGCCCGTCGCGCAGACGACACGCGTGTCGTGCAGGTAGCCGCACGACTGGCAGCGGCCGCGCTCGTCCAGATAGCCCGCTCGCTCGCGTATCTCTATCAACTTCTCGATGGAGTCGGGCGGGAGGTCGCGCGCGCCTCCCAACGCTCGCGCGAGTATCGCAATCTTCGCCGTGTGCTCCAATGTTTCGAGTCTGTCGAAAGCCTGCCACACGTCGCCGCCGTACGCAACCGCGCCGTGGTTCGCCATCAGAAGCGCGTTGTGATTCTTGACGAGCGGGAGCATCGCGTCCGTCAACTCGTCCGTCGAGGGCGTGCCGTACTCCGCGAGCGGGACGCAGCCCAAAGTCAGAATCACTTCGGAGAGAATCGGCGCGTCTATCGCTAACCCTGCGACGGCGAAGGCCGAGCCGTGCGGCGGATGCGCGTGGCAGACGGCGCGCGCGTCTTCGCGCTCGCGGTAGATGAGCAGGTGCATCGCGAGTTCGCTTGAAGCGCGGCGGTCGTTTAAGGGTTTGCCTTCGATGTCCGTGACGGCGAGCATCTCTTCGGTCATGCGCCCCTTGTTGACCTGCGTCGGCGTGGCGACGATGCGGCCGTCGTCGAGGCGCACGCTCACGTTGCCGTCCGAAGAGACGACGTATGAGCGCTCGTACATTAGCTTGCCGACGCGCACAATCTCGCGCCGCGCTGTCTGCTCGTCCATCAGAAAAGTTTCAGGCCGTTGACTTCACTATTCAATGAAGTGTATCTCGACCTCTCTCGTCACGGTTACGGGCAGGCCGTTGACGGTCTCCGGCACGAACTGAATACCCCGCGCCGCATCTTCAAGAACGCCCCAGACGGCTTTGTTGTCAATCTCCGGCGTCCGTATTCGCCAGTCTTTGACAGACTCGACGTACTGTACCTTGCCGTCCGAGCCGAACGTGACAATCACCGGCAGCGAGCGTAGGCCGCCCGCTTTCATCCCCGGCACGCACGACCCGCACGCGTCGGGCTGGTAGAGGATGTTGAGTGGCTTCGACTCGGCGACGAGGTTGCGGCGTTGAAAGCGCATGCGGCACGAGTGGCCCTCGCCGTAGCCGTAGTGGAACGCGCGCGTGCGTTCGGCGCTCGGGCCGCCGAAGCCGACGGCCGCCTTGAACAGTCCGCCGATGATGGAGCCGAG
>JBJMGR010000111.1:0-13733 GCA_045807805.1 Pyrinomonadaceae bacterium
ACTTCGCCGGTGCGCGCGGGCACAGAGCCGGTCGGCGAGCGGCAGTCGTCGCCCGCCTTCCAACAGCCGACCTCGTACCAGCCGCCGCTCGTCAGCTTCCAGCAGACCTCGCCGCTCGCGACCCCGCCCGTCGTGCGAAAGAGTAGGCGCGGCCTCTGGCTCGTGGCGCTGCTCGCGGTCTTCATGCTCGGCGCGGGAGTGGCGGGGATAGGAATCTTCGCATGGTGGCGCGCGCACAGGCAGCAGATGATCATCGTCAAGAAGGGCACGGCGGGCGAAGGCGTCGGGCACCCGACGGAGATTCCTGAACCGCCCCTGCCGCCCGACTTCGGCGAGCGACTCGGCGCGCAGATACGCAAGGGGCTCGAAGGCGCGCTCGCCTCCGCGCCGCTCGACGAGTCGGGCGCGACCGTCTCGGGCGACGAGACCGTGCTCACGAAGACTTACCAACTCGACACTGATGCGACCTTCTCCGTGCGCGTCGTCAACGGCAGCGTCACCGTGACGGGCTCGGACGGCGACGAGGCCGAGGTCAAGATAACGAAGCGCGGCGGGAGCGCCGAGGCTCGCACGGGCACGCGCGTGATGCTCGCGCAGACGGACGGGGGGCTCGCCTTCATGAGCGCGGGCGGGCCTTCCGGCGTCGAAGTCTCTTACGAGGTGAAAGTCCCGCGCGGGCTGCACGAGATTGAGATAGCCGCCGAGAGGGGCGACGTTAAGGTCTCGGGCTTCGACGGCTCGGTCTTCGCGACCGTGAGGCAGGGCAAGGCGGAGTTCCGCGACGTGACGGGCGAGGTCAAGAGTAACGTCATCAAGGGCGACACGCGCGTCGTCCACGGGGGCGCTGAGCACGAGGGCTCGCAGGAGTTCGTCGTCGTCAAGGGCAACATAGAGGCGACGCTCGCCGAAGGGATGGACGCCGAAGTCCGTGCCGAGACGACCGTGGGCGACATAGACGCCGACGACGCTTTCGGCCTCGCCTTGGAGAAGCGCCCCGTGGGCCGCACGCTCTCGGGCCGCCTCGGCGACGGCGGCCCGACGCTCCACTTCAAAGTCACGAGCGGCGACATCAAGATTAAGAAGTGACGAATTAAGGCAACGAAAGATGCCGGATGCCGTATGTCGGATGTTAGTTAAGAGCTTCCCTTCTTAACCGGCATCCGGCATCTAACATCTTCCCTACTTGAGGAGAGCAGCCAGATGGCAATCGAAGTCATAGAGTTTTTCGACCAGACGGGGCAGCAGATAGTCTCGCGCTTCCCGCCGCAGGGCTCGGCCGACATCAAGATGGGCGCGCAGCTCATCGTGCAGGAGAACCAGTCGGCGGTCTTCTTCCGCGACGGCAAGGCGCTCGACACGTTCGGCCCCGGCCGCCACACGCTAACCACCATGAACGTGCCGCTCTTGACGCGGCTGCTCTCGATACCGTTCGGCGGAACGTCGCCCTTTCAGGCGAGCGTCCTCTTCGTCGCGCGCCACACCTTTCAGGACATGAAGTGGGGCACGAAGGAGCCGATACCCTTCCGCGACTCCGAGCTATACATGGTGCGCCTGCGCGCCTTCGGAAAGTACTCGTTCCGCGTCGCAGACCCGCAGCTCTTCGCGGGCGCGGTCGTCGGCACGCGCGGCATCCTCTCGACCCAACAGCTCGGAGACTACCTGCGCGACATAGTCGTCTCGCGTCTCAACGACCTCTTGGGCGAGAACCTGAAGACGGTCTTCGACCTTCCGGCCTACTACGATGAACTGGCCGCAGGCGTGAAGGCGCGCGTCGCGGAAGACTTCGGCAAGCAGGGGCTTGAGCTTGTGGACATGCTCATCTCCGCCATCACGCCGCCCGAGGAGGTGCAGAAGAAGATTGACGAGCGCTCCTCTATGTCCGCGCTCGGCGACATGGGCCGATACATGCAGTACAAGGCCGCCGAGTCTATGCCCGACGCTGCGAAGCAGCCGGGCGGGGCCGCGGGCACGGGCATGGGTTTGGGGATGGGCTTCGGCATGGGTCAGGTGATGGCGAATGCCTTCGGCGGCGGGCAGCAGCAGGGAGGGCAGCAGCAGCAGGGCGGAGGAGGAGGAGGCGCGGCCGCGCAGACCGTGCCCTGCCCGAAGTGCGGCACGCCGAATCAGGCGGGCGTGAAGTTCTGCAACAACTGCGGCGCGCAAGTGCAGGCTCAACAGCAGGCCGCGTCGGTCGAGTGTCCCAACTGTCATGCGCAGGTGCAGGGCGGCGCGAAGTTCTGCAACAACTGCGGGCAGTCAATGGAGCCGAAGGCATGCAAGAACTGCAACAACCCGCTCCCGCCCGGCGCGAAGTTCTGCGGCAACTGCGGCACCGCGGCGTAAGTGTCGCCGCAACAAGAAGAGTGCGCGTGAGGCGTAGAACACTTCTCATCGTTACTCTTGCCTTCGCCGTCGTGGCCTGTTGGTCTCACGTCCACGCGGCGAAGGTCTCGACACACGAGACGGCGGCGCGTGCGGCCGACGCGTACGCGCCACCCATTCCGTCGCCTACCTCCCCGCGCAAGATTGACGAGTACGGCAAAATCGTTTGGAGTGATGAGAAGGCGCGCCTCGACAACTTCGCAAGAGAGTTGAAGAGCACACCGGACGGCATTGGCTACATCATCTGCTACGGCGGGAGGGTCGGTCGCGCTGGTGAGGCGCAGCGACGTTGTCGGCGAGCGACGGACTTCGTCGTCGGCCGATATCGCATAAAGTCTTCGCGCGTCGTCGCGACTGACGGCGGCTTTAAGGAAGACCTCACGGTCGAACTATGGATCGAGCCCTTCGGCGTGATGCCGCCCATGCCCAGCCCGACCGTAGACCCCAGCGAAGCCACAATCCTCAAACGCAAACCCGCGCGTAAGCACAAGAGTCGTTAACTCACACGCGGACGGAAACGGACTAACCGCTGTCGTCAACGCTTAAACGTTATGACCTGTGACTATTGCCACGGCACGCTTGAAGAGGGCGCGGCGAAGTGCGCGAACTGCGGCGCGGCCGTTGGCGAGAGGGAGGCGACGGACTTTCGCTTCTGCCCGCACTGCAAGCGCCGCCTGCTCGCCTTGGGCAGCCCCGCCTGCAACTACTGCGGCCGCGCGCTCCCGGAAGAGTTCATCCGTGCGCGCGAGCATATGTGGCAGCGCATCAACGACGTGAGCGCGGGCCGCGCGGGCGAAGATGAGAAAGAGGCTTTAGAGAACGAAGGCGACGACGCCATGCGCCGCGCACTCAAGGCGTTGCTCGGCCTCAAAGATAAATCGTAGCAGTAAGGATGAAGTAATAAGTTCAAAGTTCAAGGTTGCAAGTTCAAAGTTAAGAACACGTGCTTTCTAATCAAAGTTAAGAACACGCGCTTTCTAACTTGTAACTTGCAACTTGGGACTTGTGTTCGATTCATCCTTCATCCTTCATCCTTTATTTTCTTGCGCCTTCAGAAGCTCTAAGGCGAGTGTGAGCGCGCGGTCGCGTTTGCGGCGTAGGTCTTCGAGCGTGGGCGCGACCTCCATGTCGGGCGTGAGGCCGGAGCCTTCGAGGCGGGAGCCCGCGGCCGTACGGTAGTCCATCTCGCTTACGTCGAGGATGCCGCCGTCGGGCAGCACGTGTCGCCGCCGTATGCCGAGCACGCAGCCGCACGTCTGCTCGCCGACGACGAGCGCGCGATGCCTCTCGCGCATCGCCGCCGCGAAGACCTCGGCCGCGCTCGCCGTGCGCGCGTTCGTCAGGACGACGACGGGGCCGCGGAATCGTTCGAGCGTCTCGGCCGAAGAGTAGAGCGCCGCGCGCGTGAAGGGTTCGAGACTCACCTGCCCCGCGCGATCCGTGAAGCGGCCGAGGCTCAGGCCCGCGGGCAGAAGCGCGGAGGCCACGTCGGCCATCGCGTCGGCCTCGCCGCCGCCGTTGTCGCGCAGGTCTATGACGAGAGAGCGAGCGCCCTTCAGTTCCGTGCGCAGAGAGTGCGCGAACCGCGCCGCCACTTCGGGCGTGAAGATGTTGAAATGCACGAGTCGCGCGCCGCCCTCGCGTTTCGCGTCAAACGTCGGCACGCGCGTGCGCGACTCCCTACGCAGTTGCGCGGCGCGCACGCGCGACTCGCCAGCGCGGCGGAAGTCGAGCGCGACGTTTGAGCCCTCGGGGCCGTCGAAGAGGTGCGCGACTGCCTGAAACCGCGCCGCGCGCCCCTCGCCCGCCGAGGTCTCCGAGAGCTTGCGCGCGAAGAGTGCGGCGGCCGTCTCGTCATCGACGTGCAGGAGTTCGTCGCCCGCGCGTAGACCGGAGCGCGCGGCCAGCGAGTCGTGCTCAACGTCCGCGACCAGTAGCGCGCCGCCCAGCTCGCGCACCGAGACCCCGACCGAGACGTAGTGCTGCACGCGCCAGTCCGTTCC
Organism: Pyrinomonadaceae bacterium; assembly: GCA_045807805.1. Lineage (GTDB taxonomy): Bacteria > Acidobacteriota > Blastocatellia > Pyrinomonadales > Pyrinomonadaceae > QHXN01. The sequence continues at coordinate 4,386 of JBJMGR010000111.1, forward strand.
TTCGGCGGGCGCGAAGACGCGCGTGTGCGGGTCGTGCAGGCGACCGAGCATGCGCCGCAGCACCGCGTAGAGTTCCGCCGCGTCGCGCGCATCGCCCGCGAGCGGGCGCAGGTCAAGGCGTGCGACCTGCCAGTCAACTCCCCTGAACGACGGGTCGAAGTAGCGCTCGCTCACCTGCTCCCAGACCTCGTCGAAGATTCGTAGACGCCCTTCGCGAGTCGCGTACGGCCCCGTGCGCTCGCCCTCGTCGGCGACGCGGCGCGCACTCGTCGCGGGCGCGAGCACGAGCGTGCAGGCGAACGCGCAGAGCGCGAGCATGAGGGCAATGCTCGTGAGACTCTTAAACTTCATCTCTCGTCAAAGGTAGAGTTCATCTCTCGCCTCCGGCGCGCTCCGGCTTCGGCGGCCGACGGAAGTTGTAGCGCAGCAGCACGCGCACCGCGACGGGCTCGCCCTCGCGCTCGGCGGGGCGGAAGTGCATGCGTCGAACGGTGGACGCGACCTCTTCGTCTAATCCGAAGCCCGCCCAGCGCACGATGGAGACCTCGCGCACCTCGCCGCCCGAATCTATCTCGACCGACGCGTCAACGGTCGCCTCCGCCTCGGCGCGGTACGCTGCGTCCGTGTAGGCGGGACGCAGACGCCTGTACGGCGCGGGCTCGCGCAAGTCTCTGTTAGCGTCCGCGCCTTCGTCGCTCGACAAGTCTATGACCGCGTCCTGCTCTTCGTCTGCGGGACGGAAGCGCTCGCGCTCCTCGCGCTCGAATGCAGCGGAGAGCGCGGACCCGTAGCGTTCGCCCGCGCGCGCGTCGAGCAGAGCGAGGAGCGAGGCTTCCGCACTCGCGCTCGTGTCGGCCTCGGCCGAAGGGCGTTCCCAGAAGACGAGGCGGCCCGTGCGCGAGCTTACGATGAAGACGGACGCGTACGACTCGAAGTAGACGGCCCGCGCCGTGGAGGAGCGGCGTATGGTCTGCGCATCGCCCGTCACGTAGAAGTCGCAGCCGATTGACGAGCCGAGCGAGCGAGCCTCCGCGAGCGTCATGTTGAGCGAGCCCGCGTAGCCCGCGCCGCGCGCCGCCGCGCGCGCCATGTCACGGTCGAGCGTCGAGAGCTTAAAGTTAGAGCGCCCGTCCGCCTCGACGAGCAGCTTCGCCACGCGCTCCGAAGCGCGCGCGGCCGTCGAGCCCGCGCCCAACTCAAGCACCGCGACGCTCATGCGCCTCTGCCCCGCGCCCTGCGCGCGAGCGCCGCAGCAGAGCGCCGAAAGGAGGAGGACGGACAATAAGCACGTGCGGCGAAACATAAGAACAGAACCGCGAGCGGTAGCGAGAGGGTAGCGAGTTTCGACAGGCTCGCCTTCATCGAAGCTTGAGACCCGCTCGCTACCGCTCGCGGTTCTGTTCTTCGCTCAGCGGGTCTGCGTAGACTCCGGGCGAGCTTTCGAGAATGAGGCGCGCGCCGACCGTGCGCTCGTAGAACTCGGCCGGGCCGACGCCGCCAATCACCGCGTAAGCATAGCCCAGTTCGCGCAGACCCCACAGCGACGCGACGAGCAGAGCGCGCCCCACTCCGCGCCCGCGCTCACTTTCGATTACGCCCGTCGGGCCGAAGAAGTCTTTGTGCGTACACTCGTAGGCGGCGAAGCCTACTAGAAGTCCCTCGCGCAGAGCGACGAAGACCGTCACGGGCTGGCGCACGAGGCCGACCGAAATCTCGTCGGCCCATTTCCGGCTGAAGCTCTCCGCGACGAACTCGCGCACCGCCGTCAACTCCCAGGGCCGCGCGCGACGCACGACGACGCCCGCCCCGCGCAACTCTTCAAGCCACGAGTCTCGCGGCGGAAGTCGAAGAAGGTTGACGAGCATGTCGGGCATGGCTTTACGTCGCCGGTTCCGCGCACGCGAGGGTTAAAAGGCACGCGACAGCCAAATGCCTCTTCATGGCGGCTTCTCCCTTAAGGAACTCGCGCTGACTGAACGCGGGAGAGCTTCAGTTGACCGCCGCGCCCGCGCTCGGGCCGCGGTGGTATAGAGCGTAGACCTCTTCTTTCGACTCGGGTGGGAAGCAGACGCGGTGCAGTTGGTATTGGCGCAGGCCGCGCACGGCGTCGCTCACCTCGCTTATCTCGCGGACGCGTGGGCGCGCGTATCCGTCCTCGACGTAGATGAGCGACTTCGGCTCCGCGCCCTCGGCCGTGTAGTAGGAGTAGTAAGGCACGTCGCCCGCGTGGTCTTCGATGAAGTAGTAAGCGGGGTCGAATCCCGTGCGCTCGACCGCCGTGCGCGCCGAGGCGAGAAAGTCCGCGCGCTCGTCCTCGGGCATGTCGAGGTCTATGGCCTTGAAGAGGCGGCGGCCGACGAAGCGGCGGCTCAGGTCGGCGAGTATCGGGTCTTGAGAGCGCTGCCACTGCTTGAGGTGGAACGTAACCTCCGCGTCGTCAAGCTCCATGTGGTCGGCGAGCGTGAGCGGCGTGCCCGTCAGAACCTTCTCGAAGGCCGTACCGGGCGCGCGCCAAACGTCTTCGCCCGCCGCGATGAGTTCGAGCGCGCGTCGAAGCGCCGAGCGCAGCACGGCCTCGGCCGAGCGCAGCGTGCGGTGATAATAGACCTGCCGGAACATGTAGTAGCGCGCCTGTAGATACTCTTCGACCGCGTAGAGCCCGCGCGCCGAGACGTATACGCGGTCTGACTCTTCGTCAATCTCAATCGCGTTGATTATCCATTCGAGGTCGTAGTAGCCGTACTTCGCGCCCGTCATCAGAGAGTCGCGCAGGAGGTAGTCCATGCGGTCAACGTCGAGCTGCGAGGAGACTAGCTGCGCGAGCGCGCCGGGACGGAACGTGCCTTCGATGATCGAGGCGACGGCCGCGGGGAGTTCCGGCGAGTACTCCGCGAGCACCTGCCCTATCTCGGTCTCCCGGCTCAGCACCGCACGCCGCGTCCACTCCTCGTGGTGAAAGTTCATGACCTTCTCCATCACGTGCGAGAAGGGGCCGTGCCCCGTGTCGTGCAGGAGCGCGGCCGCGCGCGCCGCGGCGCGTGCCTCGATTGGTATCGTGTACTTCTCGGAGAGGCGGTCGAGCACGCGCGTCATGAGGTGGAGCGCGCCGAGTGAGTGCGCGAAGCGCGAGTGCTCCGCGCCCTGATAGGTGAAGAGCGCGAGCCCGAGCTGCTTTATGCGCCGCAGCCGCTGGAACTCGAACGCGTCGATGAGGCGCACCATCAGCCGCCCCTCGTCCGTGTCCGTCCGCAGGCGGATGATGTTGTGTACCGGGTCGCGGTATATACGTTCGCTCACGGTGAGACAAGTCTAACAAAGAAATGATGAACGGATAAGTTTAAAGTTCCGGTTGCAAGTTCAAAGTTTGAAGGCGTGCTCTTAACTTTGAACTTGCAACCTGTAACTTGCAACTTATTCATCACTTCTTCCTGTTCTCCTTGATGTACTCTTCGAGCTTCTTGCGGTCGGGCGAGTCGGGCTTCTTTGTGAGGTACTGTTCGTATTCGGCGGCGGCGCGGTCTTTGAGGCCGGCGTGGTCGTAGAGCGTGGCGAGGCGCAGGTGCGCGTCGGCGCGGCCGAGTCGCGCGGCCTCTTCGAGGTAGGGAACTGCCTTCGAGCCCTTCTTGAGTTGGAGGTAGCACTCGCCGAGGAGGAAGTCGGCGTCGGCCGAGGGCGGCTGCAAGGCGACGGCCTTGAGAAGGACTTCGACGGCAGCATCGTACTTCTTCTCCATGACGCGAAGGCGGCCGAGATTGAGAAGCGCGGGCGCGTATGTGGGCTTCGCGTTCGACGCGCTCAGGTAAGCCTTCTCTGCCTCGTCGGCGTGCTGCTGTGAGATGTGGGCCGTGCCGAGTTCGGTCCAAGCCTCGTAGTCTTTCGCGTCCGAGGCGACCAACTGTTCGAGGAGCGCGGCGGCGTCCGCATACTTCGACGCGCTCATCGCCTCGGCGGCGCGGTCGAAGAGTTTTTGGTTGGACGAAGTTCGCTTGTAGGCGTCGGCCGAGACGCTCGCGGGGCGGCCCGCGCCGCGCACGCGCCACTGTAGCGCGATGTCTTGGCGGAAGTCGGTATTGAAGGTGGACATGACCTGCACGCGCATGCGCGCCACCTCGCTGCCCTCAACCTCGACGGCGAGGGTATACCAGCCGTTGCCGAGATTCATGAAGCGGTAGCGCCCGCCGTTGGGGATGGCCTGACGGCCCACCACGCTCCCGCTGTCGCTGTAGAGGATGATGTCGAAGGAGAGCGGCGTATGCTCCTCGGCCTTGCTCTCATCAACGCGCAGGTCGCCGTAGAGTATCTGGCCCGAGTTCTGCGCGTGCGCGACGGCCGCGAGCGCGAAGAGAAGGACGGCCGCGAGCCCACGCCGCCGTGTCGAGAGTCTGCACATCGCCTACACTCCTTCCCGTGTAAGAGCTAACCACAGAGGCACAGAGGCACAGCTAAGAGCCTCAAGCCGTGCCTCCGTGCCTCTGTGGTTCAACCTTTCACCTTATATGCTCAGGTGAAATTGCTTTGGCCGCCGCCGTCAGAAGTCGTAGCGGAAGCCGAACTGCATCACGCGCGGCGAGCCCTGTATGGCCGTGAAGTTCGACCAGTTCGTCGGGGGCGACGAAATCTGCGGGTTGACGACGAGGCCGAAGCCCGTGCGGCTTGAATCAATCGTGCCGAGCCGCTGCGTGTTCGTCACGTTGAAGGTCTCCCAACGAATCTGAAGCTTGTGGCCCTCGCTCCAGGGCATCGTGAAAGTCTTGCCGAGGCCGAGGTCGAGGTTGACGTAGCCCGGCAGGCGTAGGACGTTTCGGTCGCCCGTCTCGCCCGGTCGGGCGTTTCGGAAGCTGCGATACGCGGCCGCCGGGTCGCAGAAGAGCTTCGGCGCATCCACGCCGCCACGCGTCGGGCAGGTCTCGACGCCCGCGACACGCACGCCGCTCGACTGCGCGTTCCAGTTCGTCGCCCACGTCGCGGCGTCGAAGGGCGAGAAGATGGGCAGGCCCGAGTTCCAGCGGAAGATGCCGGAGAGCTGCCAGCCGCCGAGTATGCCGTTGACCACCTTGTTCGAGTCGTGCAGCAGCCAACGGCCGTGGCCGACGGGAAGCTCCCACACGCTGTTGATGTTTATCAGGTGGCGCACGTCGTAGTCGGAGTTGGCGTAGTTGTCGTGCTGACGTATCGGGTTGACGATGAACGCCGTCGCGAACGCGCCGCTCGTCTGTAGGCCCGAGGCGTCGTCGAGCGTGTGCGAGAGCGTGTAGTTGAAGTCTATCAGCAGCCCCTGGCCGAGGCGCTCGCGCAGGGAGAGCGTGGCGGCGTGGTAGTTCAGGTTACCGACAGAGCCGAACGAGGAGAGCGCGCCGTACTGCGAATTGTAGAAGAAGTTCGGGAGGCTCAGCCCCGACGCGAGGTCGTCTATGTCGCTCTGCGTCGTCGTCCAGTCGTTGCCGTTGAAGTAGAGCGCGTCGCCGAGCACGGCCTGCGTGTAGTTGGTGATGGTTGCGCCGCGCGCGGAGCCGACGAGGAAGTTCCTGAAGGTGTTCAGGTTGATTCCGCCGAAGAGATTCTCGAAGTACGGGATAGGGCCGATGGTCGCGATGGCCGCCTGCTGCGCGGCGCGCGGCGACGAACTCGTGATGCCCTGCAAGGCGAACTGGCGGCGTATGTCTTCGAGCGCGCCGGCCGCCGAATACCAGTCCATGCCCGACTTCGGGTCGGAAAGGTCGTTGGGCATCATCACGTCGCGCGTGGCGAGCATCCTGCGGCCCGCGCGCCCGATGTATGCCGCCTGAAGCGCGAGACCTTTAGGCAGCTTGCGCTCGAAGGTCAAGCTCCAGTTGTAGTGCATGGGCGCGACGAGGTTCTCGTCGAACGACTGCTCGATGCGTCGCGCGTTGTCGAGCGGCTGGTTGAGCGGGAAGGTGAGACTCGACGGCACGGTGATGCCGGGCAGCGTGCGGACGGTCTGCGAGTAGTTGGTGAAGAGCGGGCCGGGGCGCGTGTCCGTGTTGTAGGTGCCCGCGGCCGTCGTCGTGTTCGAGAGGAAGCCGAGGCGGTTGTTGAGGTCGAAGCTGACGGCGAGCTGCTGGCCGTAGTAGTCGTTAAGGATGCCGAAGCCGCCGCGCACGACCGACTGATTGTTCGAGCCCAACAGCCACTTGAAGATGCCCGAGTGGACTTCGGGCGACCAGGCGATGCCTATGCGGGGCTGGAGGTTATTCTTATCCCAGCGGTAGAGCGACGAGCGGCCGTTCTTCGGCCCGGAGAGGTCGAAGAGCAGCGGCTCGTTGTAGTTCTTGCCGTGCGCCGCCGCGTCGAGTCGGCGCTGGAAGTAGATCTGAAGCGGTATGTTCGGCTTGACCTCGAAGCCGTTGGTCTCGTAGATGGGGCGGCTCAGCGAGTAGCGCATGCCGTAGGTGACGGTCACGTTCGGCGCAACCCGCCAGGTGTCCTGCGCGTAGCCGTCGTACTCTTCGGTGGCGAAGTTGCGCTCGGTCGGCGAGCCCGAGGGCAGGAGCGCGCCGCTGCCGTTGAAGACGAAGCGCGCGCTGTACTGCGTGAGCCTTCCGATGACGGCTGCCGCCGCGTTCTGCACCGCCGACTCGAAGCCGGAGCGGATGGGCGAGAAGTTGTTGACGGCCGTCGAGAGCGGCGTGCCCGAAGAGGCGTAGAACGAAGGGTTCGTGAGCGCCGTGTCGAAGGAGTTGCCGAAGCTCACGCGCTTGTTTCGCACGACGCGGACGTTGCCGCCGAACTGTATGCTGTGGCTGCCCTTCGTCCAGTTGAAGTCGTCGGCGAAGTTGTGCGTCGGGGTGATGCGGTTGAGCGTGCGGTCGAAGTTGCGCGGCGAGAAGACGAAGCGGAAGAAGACCGCGTTGTCGGTCGAGTCGCCCTGCTGGCTGAAGGCTTCGCGCGTCAGGCCGTAGCGGAAGCTGTTGACGAGGTGGTCGTTGATCGTCCAGACGTGCGAGGCGACGAAGCCCCAGGGGTGCGACCAAGTGTCCTCGGTCGGCGTGTCGGGGAAGGCGGACGCGCCGCCGAGCAGGTCGAACTGGGCGATACCACGGAAGCTGACCTGCTGGCGCTTCGTCAAGTTCCAGTCGAGTTTGACCCAGTGCTGGTTGTACTTGAGGGGCGTCGAAGAGTTGAAGCGGAAGCCCGCGGTGTTGAGCAGTTGTCCGGGCCGGCTGTCGCCGACCGTGAAGTCGTTGGCGGGGTAGCGCGCGGCCGCTGCCGCGAGGGCGGCGAGCGCCGCGGGGTTCGTGCCGCCGAGCTGCGGGAAGATGGTCGAGAGGTTCGCGGCCGTGACGGTCGTTACGTTGCCCGCGGGGTTCAGGTAGCGTATCTCGCCGCGGCCGAGGCTCGCGAGCGGGACGGTCTGCACGACCGTGCGCTCGCTCGCGTCGCGCCGTCCCTCGTAGGCGTAGAAGAAGAAGAGCTTGTCCTTGAGTATGGGGCCGTCAAAGGAGCCGCCGAAGGTGTTGCGTATGAGCTTCGGGCGCGGGTTGCGCAGGTCGCCGACGCTTGCCCGGCCGAGTACGACCTCCTGGTCGGTGGCGACGAAACGGCCATTGCGGTTGTTGAAGAAGTTGTTGGCCGTAAAGATCGTGTTGCGGTGCGCCTCGTAGAGTGAGCCGTGATACTCGTTGCCGCCGCCCTTGCTGATGATCTCGACCTGCGCGCCGGATGAGCGCCCCTGCGAGGCGTTCGGGTTCGCGGTCGTGACGCGGAACTCCTGTATCGCGTCGGCGTTCAGGCGCAGCACAGTGTTTCGGTCGGGCGAAGAGGTGGAGTCAATCAGGGAGTTGGAGCTTGCGCCGCCGCCCGCCGCGCCGCCGAGTTGATTTGTCTGCGCCTCGTTGATGTCCACGCCGTCGAGCGTGACGTTCGACTGGTCGGCGCGCGCGCCCGCGACGTAGCCCTCGCGCGTCGCGCCGGGCTGGAGGGTCAGAAGCGAGTTGACGTTGCGCGCCTCAAGTGGAAGCTGCGTTATCTGCTGCGAGACGAAGTTGTTTCCGAGCGAGGCGTCCTGCGTGTTGATGAGCGCCTCGGCCGTGCTCGCGGAGACGGTCACGCTCTCCGTGACGCTCCCGACTTCGAGCGCGACGGGCAGGTCAGTCGGCTTCGCGACGAGCGCCTGCACGCCCGTCAGCATGACCTTCTTGAAGCCCTTGGCCTCGACTTCGAGGCGGTACGTGCCCGGCGGGATAAGGTCGAAGACGAAGTGACCGTCTTCGCTGCTCACCTGCGTGCGCGTCTGATTCGTCTGCGGGTCTACGAGCGTGACGGTGGCGCCCGTCACGACGTTGCCCTGTGCGTCTGTGACTGTGCCGCGCACCGATGACGTTCCGGTCTGCGCGGCAGCGCCGGTTGAAGCGAGCAGAGACAGGACGATTGCGCACAGAAACGCCAGCGCGCCCCGTCCGCTAATAGTGGGTCTGGTCATCGTTCCCTCCTAAACGTGGTTTGAGACGGACGCGGCGGCGGAAGCCGGGGGGCCGAGCGCACCGCGCTGAACACAAAGGTAAGTTTTGCCTGTTGACCCGGAATGAAGACGGACTATCTTCTAAAGACACGGACGGAGAAAAAGACTTGGCAACTGCCGTTCCACCTGCGGCCTTCGAGGCGCATCGAATCTTTTCGGACTTTTCGCGTTGCGGCGGGTGGAACGCGCGGCATTATATCCAAAAACTTGAATCCACGCGTTTAATTTTTCGTACGGCCTCGGCGGGAAGGCAAAAGTGAAAAGGCAAAAGGCAAAAAGTTATAGCAATTTGCGGTGGATGCGAGCAGCGCCGCAGGCGGCTAAACAGTACAGCGAGCGGTAGCGAGCGGGTATAGGTTTCGACAGGCGGGCTCTCGACGTAACATGCGACCCGCTCGCTACCGCTCGCGGTTCTGTTGTGGTGCTCACATCCAACTGCAAATTGCTATAGGACGAGAGGCGGCAATACTCTGGCTCCGCTTCTCATATTTATTGATGACGTAAAAGCGGCGCGGCCTTCATCAAACGTTGATGAAGACCGCGCCTCCGTCAGTCTTAACTTGTACCTTCTGCCTTTTACCTTCCCTTACTCGATGTGTTCGAGCAGGTGGCCGAGCTTCTGCTTCTTCGTTCGGAGATAGTTTGTGGATGGCTCGGCGGTCTCGACTTGGAGTGCGACGCGCTCGACGACGCGCAGCCCCGCCTCCTCCATTGCACGTAGCTTCAAGGGGTTGTTCGACATCATGCGGACTTTGCACAGGCCGAGGTCGAAGAGCACCTCGGCGCACTGCCTGTACTCGCGCAGGTCTACGGCGAAGCCTAGACGCTCGTTGGCCTCGACCGTGTCCGCGCCCTCGTCCTGCAAGGCG
>JBJMGR010000112.1:0-3372 GCA_045807805.1 Pyrinomonadaceae bacterium
AGGCGCGGCCTTCGAGGATGCAGGCGGCGAGGTGGCCTTCGACCGTTATCTCCGTCAGGCCGCGCCGCGCGCAAATCTCTTCGACCGTGAGCCCCTGTTCGTAGAGCGCGTAGGTCTCGTCAATCGTGTTCGTTTTCGGCGCGGACGGGGAGCGAGACGTTGACGAAGAGTCGCCGCGCGAAGACGCGGGCGCCGCGTACGAAGTGTCGTAGCGAAGCGGCGGCAGTGCGAGTCGCGCCGTATCGCGCTCGCGCATGACTTCGCCGCCCGCCTGCGTGATTGCGACGGTCGGGTAAGCGCCAGCGGTGACGTGCAGGCAGCCCGCGGCGACGAGCGCGTCCACGTAGAGCAGTATCTCGTCCTGCGTCATGCCGGAGAGTATGCCGTAGGTCGAGAGCTGATCGAGGCCCATCTGCGAGAGCTTCGCGGAGCGCGAGCCGCGCAAGGTAGAGGCGAGCATCCCCTTGCCGAAGCGCCCGCCCATGCGCGCGGCGCACGCGAGAATCTTTCGCACCGTCAGCTTCTCTTCGTCGGACAACTCGCGCGGCTCGGCGACGGCGATTGAAGAGTCGCTGTCGCCTCCGTCCGAATCGGCGTCGAAGTCGGACGTACTTTCGGCGCGCTCGCGCTTTCGGCGCATGCGCGACTGCCCCGCGAGTTCCTCTTCGAGGTCGAGCCCGGCGGGCGCGTGCTTCATGATGAAGCGGTCGATGTTGCGCGCTGGCTCGGTCGGCGGAACACGGCCGCCGCCCCAAGAGATGTCGGGAGTGTCGGACGCGCCGCGACGCTCGCGCATGAGGCAGTTGCCGCACGTGCCGCAGCCGGACGCGCGCGCGCGGTCGCCGAAGTAGTCGAGTATAAAGGCGCGGTAGCAGTCCTCCGTGTAGCAGAAGGAGATCATCTCGCGCAGCTTTCGCTGTTCGAGCGCCGCGCGGCGCGCGATCTCTTCAGGGCGTATGCGAAGGCGCGTCGCGGGCCGCTCGTCGAGCATCACGAGTCCGCGCGTGCGGCGCGCGGGCTGGTACCTGATTATCCCTGCCTCGGCGAGTGACGACAGCGCGCGCCTCATCTGCTGCAACTCCATCCCGAGAGTTTCAGCGAAGTCCGAAACGTCAATCTCAGCGTCGGCGCGCTCGCTCAACTCGTAGCCGCCGAGCAGTCCGAAGAGAACCTGCTTGAGCTGCGCGCTGCGACGTGATGCGACCGCCTCTCGCGCGAGTCTCGAAGGCATGAGAAGGCGCAAAGAGGCGCGATTCTCCGAGCCTGTGCCGCGCTCCAGGTGGCCCGCCTTCTCCAGCGTGATGAGCGCGGATTGCACGGCCATCTCGTTTCGCACGCCCGCGCGCGCCGCTATCTCGCGCGTCGAAAGCTCTATGCGTTTTTGATTCGTGCCGACGAGCGACTCGTAGACCTTCGCTATCAACTCGGGCGGAGGGTAAGAGCCTTCGATGAAGTAGTCCTGCGTGCGCTTGTCCGCGTAGTTGAAGAGCAGGAGGCAGACCGACTGCGCGCCGTCGCGTCCCGCGCGGCCTATCTCCTGATAGTAAGCCTCGATTGAGCCGGGCAGGTGGAAGTGTACGACGAAGCGTATGTCGGGCTTGTCTATGCCCATGCCGAAGGCGTTCGTGGCGACTATCATCTGCGCGCGGCCCGACATGAAGTCGTCCTGCGCGCGCACGCGCTCTTCGTCGGTCATCCCCGCGTGATAGCCGATGACGGAGAGGCGCTCGCCCTTGAGCTTCTGCGTTATCTGCTCGACCGACTTTCGCGTCGAGGTGTAGATGATGCCCGATTGGCCTTCGTACTCCGTGGCGAGCTGTCGTATGCGCGCGAACTTCTCGCGCTCGCGCTCGGTATGCACGACGCCGATGGAGAGGTTCGGGCGGTCGAAGCCGCTGACGAAGGCGCGCGGCTCCGAGAGGTTTAGCTGCTCGATGATGTCCGCGCGGACGTAGGGCGTGGCCGTCGCCGTGAGCGCGATTGTCTGCGGGCTGCCGATGGTTTCGCGGAAGGACTGTAGGCGCAGGTAGTCCGGGCGGAAGTCGTGCCCCCATTGCGAGATGCAGTGCGCCTCGTCAACGGCGAAGAGGGAGATGTGAGCGCTGCGCAGCGTCTCTACGAAGTGCGTGCTTCGGAAGCGCTCGGGCGCGACGTAGAGGAGTTTGTAGTCGCCGCGTCGAAGGCCCGCGACCCGCGACTTCTGCTCCTCGAAGTCGAGCGAGCTGTTGATGAAGGTCGCGGGAAGTCCGCGCGCATGAAGCGCGTCAACCTGATCCTTCATCAGCGCGATGAGCGGCGAGACGACGACCGTCACGCCCTCGCGCATGAGCGCGGGGAGTTGGAAGCAGAGCGACTTTCCGCCGCCCGTCGGCATCACGACGACCGTGTCGTGCCCTTCGAGAATCGCCTCGACGACCTCGCGCTGTCCCTCCCGGAAGCCCTCGAAGCCGAAGAAGTTTTTGAGGGCCGCGAGGGCCGCGTCGTTGTTTGCTGCTGCGTGAGTCATGGGCCTGCTTGCAAAGCTAATTGTACCGCAAAGGAGGGGCCGAGTCAGCCGCGTGCGGCCTCGGCGTCGGGCGGCGCGCCTTGATGGCTGCGCGTGGCGCGTCGTAATCTCGTCGGAGATGAAGAAGGACGAGTCGAAGCCGGAGTGGAAGTCCCGAACGAAGCGCGACCTGATGATAGAGGTCTGGGAAGAGTTGGACTGCGAGTCGGTCGGCGCGCGCGAGCTTGAGGCCGTGCTTGCGGCCGTGCGCGAGCGCTTCGGCGACGGCGCGTTGGAGAGCCCCGCGGCGACGGCGCGTCTGCTCGCGGACGAGGGCGCGGAGCTTCGCCACGCCGAAGTCCTCGCCATGGACGTTCAGTGGCGCACGCAAGACCCTTACGAGGCGATGTTCCGAAACATCGTGAAGTTCTCGAACTTCGACGAGGCGGCGGCGACCATACGCAGGCTCGAAAACCTACGCAAGCAGTTCGCGCGCAACGGCGACCGCGAGGGCAAGCGGCGCGTGCTGGCCGCCGCGCTCAAGGCCAAGCGGCGCGCGCTGATGATCTCGCGCAACGCGAAGGTCATCGAGCGCAAGCGCGAGGAGAAGGGGGAGATGGCCGAGTGGTTCACGGTCTGGCTCAACCAGCCGGAGATTTTCGAGGACTGGCTGGCGCTGCGCCGCCGCTCGAAAGAGTTCCGCGAGCGCTTCGAGAGCGAAGAGACTTAAGGGGCGTAAGGCAAAGGATGAAGGCGGAAGGGGGTGCCGGGTGCCGGGTTGTAGGTTCTGGTTTTAACTGGAATCAAGAACCCGGAACCCGGAAACCCCCTCCCTTTCATCCTTTCTTTCCGCCGGCGCGAGGCGAGGCGAGTAGAGTGGCGAGGAG
>JBJMGR010000113.1:0-25068 GCA_045807805.1 Pyrinomonadaceae bacterium
CCTTCGGCCTCGGCGATTTTGGCGCGTATGAAGTCGCGCTGGTGCGCCTCGCTCGCGTCGCGGAAGGAGGAGAAGCGCGCGGGCGCCGGAAGGGGCTCCTCGCCGCCGAGCAGGGGTAGGTCTGAGGCGTAGACCTTCGCGCCCGTGTGCATGATGACGACGCGCTCGATTGTGTTGCGAAGCTCGCGGACGTTGCCGGGCCACGAGTAGCTTCCCAGAGCCTCGACGGCCGACGGCTCGAAACGCTTGAGGCGCTTATTGTAGGCGCGCGAGAAGCGTGCGTTGAAATGCTCGACCAGGAGCGGCACGTCTTCGGGGCGGTCTCGGAGCGGCGGTACTTCAAACGGTATGACGTTGAGCCGGAAGAGAAGGTCTGTGCGGAAACGGCCCTGCTCGATCTCGACTTCGAGCCGCTTGTTCGTGGCCGCGAGCACGCGAACGTCAACGCGCATCGGCGTCGGGCTTCCGACGGGCTCGAAGCGCTGCTCTTCGAGTACGCGCAAGACCTTCGCCTGCATGCGCGGGCTCATATCGCCGACCTCGTCGAGGAAGAGCGTCGCTCCGTCGGCCAGCTCGAACTTGCCGCGCTTCGGGTGCGTCGCTCCCGTGAACGCGCCGCGCGCGTGGCCGAACAGTTCCGACTCTATCAACTCCTCGGGCACCGCCGAGCAGTTAAGCTCGACGAAGGGCGCGCCCGCGCGCAAAGAGCGTGCGTGTATGGCGCGCGCGACCAACTCCTTGCCCGTTCCCGATTCGCCGTAGACGAGCACGCGCCCGTCCGTCGGCGCGACCAGTTCAATCTGCTTCCGCAGCGCGCGCATCGCGACCGATTCGCCGACCATCATCCACTCGTCGCGAAGCTCAGCGCTCAAGGTGGCGTTGACGCGCTCAAGCTCGCGCTGGCGGAGCGCGTTGCGAACCGTGAGCACGGTCTTCTCAATCGAGAGCGGCTTCTCTATGAAGTCGAACGCGCCGAGCTTCGTCGCGCGCACGGCCGTCTCGATGTTGCCGTGGCCCGAAATCATCACGACCGACGCGTCTGAGCCAGACTCACGCATGCGCTCAAGAGTCTCAAGCCCGTCAATCCCCGGCAGCCAAACGTCTAAGAGCACGCACCCGAACGTGCGCCGCTCCACCACGCGCAGACACTCCTCGCCCGACGCGGCCGTCTCGCACGAGAAGCCCTCGTCTTCTAACACGGCGCGCAACGTCTCGCGTATCCCGCGCTCGTCGTCAACGATGAGAATCGTGTCGGTCATTACTCGGGAATCAACGACAGCAGAGCCAGCAGCACCCCGAAGAAGATTAGGGGCGCGCGGTAAGCCCACGGGTCATACTCCCTAGCGCCGAGCGCGTGGTTCGCCCAGTTGAAGGCTTTCCCGATTGGCTTATTGAGAGTCACCAAAAGCGCGCCGCCGCAGCTCATGATCAGGGCACTCTTGTTCACGCCTGTGACCTCTGGTGCGCGTCCTCGCCGACGGGCAACTCGATAATCATGCGCGCGCCGTGCGGGCGATTCGACTCGGCGCGTATGCGTCCGCCGTGCTCGGTCATGATGCGTTGGACGATTGCGAGGCCAAGGCCCGTGCCGCGCCCGCGCGTGGAGAAGTACGGCTGGAAGAGACGCGCGAAGTTCGTGCGCTCGATGCCGTGGCCCGTGTCCGTGACTTCGGCGATGAGCAGGCCGCGCGCGGGGTCGTGGCCCGTGGCGACCGTGATGCGGCGGTCGCCTTCGACCTCTGAGACGGCCTCGACCGAGTTGTCTATGAGATTGACGAAGACGCGCCTTATCTGCTCTTGGTCGAGCAGCGCGCCGGGGAGCGCGGGCGCGAGCAGCACGTCCATCCTCACGCCTTCGAGCCGCTCCTCGTAGAGCGAGACGGCCTGACGCACGACCTCGTTCAAGTCGGCGGGCTCAAGCCGCGCGTGGGGCAGACGCGCGAAGCGCGTGAACTCGTCCACCATCGCCTTCAGGCCCGCGACCTCGCGCGTGATGGTCGTCGTGCATTCTTCGACGACGCGCGCCACGCGCTCATCTTCGACGCCGTGGCCGTTGCCCACGCCGTTGCTCCCGTTGTCCTCGACGCGCGCGCGCGTCGTCTGCGCCGACGCGCCTTCGCCGTTCGTCCCGGCGCGTCGGAAGTTGCGCGCGATGCGCTCGGCCGAGAGCTGTATCGGCGTGAGCGGGTTCTTTATCTCGTGCGCGAGTCGGCGCGCGACCTCGCTCCAGGCGGCCGCGCGCTGCGCCGCGAGCAGTTCCGACAGGTCTTCGATGACGAGGACGACGCCGCGGCGTCTCGACTCGTCGCGCGGCGCAAGCGCCGTAGCGGTGAGCGCGACCGGGATGACGCTCCCCTGCGCGCCCGCGCCGTTGCCTTCGTGCGCGTTGGAGTCGTCTTCGTGCGTGTGCGTTTGGCCGTTGCTCTCCTGCGCGGACGCGCGGGCGAGTTCTATCTGCTCGGTCGCGCGTCCGCGCGCGCGCGCGCGCCAGAGCACGCGCTCAAGGACTTCGCAGTCGTCCGCGCTCAGAATCTCCGAGAGCGGGGTCGAGGGCGCGGGCGGCTGTTCGAGCCTGAGCATCGCGAGCGCGGAGGCGTTGATGGTCGTCACGCGGTTCTCGTCGTCGAGCGAGATGACGCCGGTCGAGACGGTCTGAAGGACGGTCTCGATGTAGTGACGGCGCTCTTCGAGCGCGCAGTTCTTATCGCGCAACTCCGTCGCGTTGTCTTCTAGCCGACGCCGATTCTCTTCGAGCTGCGCGGTCATGTCGTTGAAGGCGGCGGCGAGCACCGCAAGCTCGTCGTCGGCTATCGCGTCAACGCGGTGCGAGAGGTTTCCGGCGGCGACTTCGCGCGACGCTTCGGCTAAAGCGCGTATGGGCGCGCCGATGCCGCGCGCGAGATGTATCGCGCTCCACGTCGCGGCGAAGAGCAGCATCAGCGTGAGCAGTCCGAGCGTCGAGAGGCCGAGCAGACGTACGCGGCGCTGCTTCTTCCGAAACTCCTCGAAGGTCTGCGCGCCAGCGGCGAGTCGGCTGAGGTTCGGGTCAACCCTCCGCTCGCGCGCGGCAAAGAGCTTGCGGCCGCCGCTCAACTCGATAGCGATGACGTTGAAGTTGTCGTCTCCAAAGGTGAAGACTTCGCCCGCCTCATGCGGGTTGAGGTAGACACGCTGCAACTCCCCCCTCCGCGCGTCGGACTCGTCTAAGCCAAAGCCCTCAACGACGACGCCGCCGTCGGGCGGCACGTCGGCCAGCATTGCGAGCCCCGCGCCGCGCGCGAGCGCCGTCAGCCCGCCCGGCATCGGCGATCCGTTTTCCAGCGCAAGCGCCGTCACGTTCGCAGTCTGCCGCAACGCGTCTGCCTGCTGCTGCTCGTCGCCGCGCTCGGCGTCGCGCGCCTCGCGTATGACCTCGACGGGGAGGCTGCTGAGCCACTTGTCGAGCGTGCGATTGAAGAACATGTAAGAGAAGACCGCCATCGCCGTTATCGGTAGGAGGCTCACGGCGATGAAGTAGACGACGAGGCGCGTCTTCAGCTTCGAGCCTAGCTGCTGCGCGCGCCGCTCGCCGCGCAGCTTCAAGAGGCTCCGTATGAAGATGAAGGTGAAGAGGAAGAAGGCTACGAAGTTGAGAGTCGAGAGCGAGTAGATGAGCAGCGTGTCGCTCGCGGTGTCGGGCGTGAAGACCTCCCAGAGCCCGAAGACCTGAAGCACTACGAGCACGGAGAGGAGCAGAAGCACAAGCCCGCCGAAAAGCCACGGCGCGCCACGACGCCGCGGCACCTTCGACTCGACTGTTTCGTTCACTCCGACGCTCATTCTTCGCAGTCCGCGCCGGAGTTTACCACGCGCGCGCGCGCAGGCGCATTTGTCATGGACGCGCTTTAGAAAGAGTTGCGATTCCGTCAGGTCGTTCTTTTAACCGACGCGCCCCTAGGTTATATTGTGCCGACTCTTAAAATTTCTTCCGCGCGAGCACGCATGCCAGACTTCTTCTACAACAGGGCCGGACGCCTACGAAGCGGCTGGCGTTTGTCGGTCTACATCATCGCACTCTTCGCCCTTTCGATAGCGCTGTTGCTCGTCACGGAGTTCGCGCTGGCGCGCATACTCTCAAAGGACACGTTCGATTGGCTGTTCGGCGAGAGCGGCTGGGCCTTCGTCATTCAAGCAACCATAACTTTCGGGCTGGCCGCGCTCGTCGCGTGGGGGTGCGGGCACATCCTCGAAGACCTGCCCTGGCACGCGCTCGGATGGACGCGCCACCGGGGATGGCTGCGCGACGCATTCATGGGTCTCATCGTCGGCGGACTGGCGGTCTGCGTGGCCGCTCTGGTCGGCGCGGTCGCGGGCGGATATCGGATCGTGTACGGCGCGCCGGGCGCGTACGACTTCGCGCGCACGCTCGCATCTTCGGGCTTCATCTTCCTGCTCAGCGCGGCTGGCGAGGAGATGACCTTCCGCGGCTACCCTTTGCAGACGCTCATGCGCTCGTGGCCGATTCTGCCCGCGCTCGTCTTCAGCTCAATAACATTCGGGCTCGTGCATTTGCAGAACCCGAACGTCGTGCCCGGCTTCACGCTCGTCAACACCGCGCTCGCGGGCGCGTGGCTCGCGGTCGCTTACTGGCGGACGCGCAGCCTCTGGTTCCCCTTCGGCCTGCACTTCGGTTGGAACTGGGTGCAGGGCGCGCTGCTCGGCTCGCCCGTGAGCGGGATAACGCGCATCACGCCGCACCCGCTCATGAGCTTCAAAGACGCTGGCCCCGCGTGGATAGGCGGCGGCGCGTACGGCATCGAAGGCGGCGCGGCATGCACGCTCGCAATCGCCCTCGCCATGCTCTTCATCTGGCGCACTCGACTCCTGCACGCGTCGCCCGAACTCCGACACTACACGGACGGTGAGAACCCCAACCCCCCTATTGAAGTCTTTAACGATTTGTAATCAATACTCCGTGTGAACAGAAGTTCCTCATAGGAAGTTTGAAATGTCGAACAGAGGTTTCATATACATACTCATCAACCCTTCACTTGCCGGATTATTAAAGATCGGTAAAACGACTCGGAGCCCGGAGAGTCGCGCGGATGAACTTTCCAAAGCAACGGGTGTCCCCACGCCCTTCATAGTGGCTTTTGACGAAGAGTTCGACGATTGTGATACAGCCGAACGCTACATTCACATGCTGCTTCAAGAGAAAGGCCACCGCGTCGCCGCCAATAGAGAGTTCTTTAACATTCCCCTGAAGGAAGCGATTAAAACATTACTCCGAGCAAAGGACGCGCTCGGCTCACATGAGATTCAGCCGGACAGCGCGGCGGAGGCTAAACGACATTGCGGCGAACTCTGGGGCGATATCGTGGACGATGCTAAGGCTTATTTGTATGGACTCGGCGAGACATTGATTGACGTGAAACAGGCCCTTAAACTTTTCAGGCAGGCCGCAACAATAGGGTCGCCCGAAGCCCACATCATGTTAGCCAAACTGCATCTGGATGGCACGGGGTGTGAGCGGAGTGTTGACAAGGCGTTAGACTATCTCAAAGGGGCTGTGGGGCTGAAATATTTAGCCGCTTACGCGCCAATGGCGAAGCTATATTTTGAAACCGGACAATACGGCAACGCGGGCAAGTGCTGGAAGAAGTATTTTATCCATCTTTCAAATTCGGGCGACGAAGAAAGCTACGAGGCGGCGGACGCAGTCCTTGAATTTCTTCAACAACGAGGACGCATACCGAATGATATTAAAACGGAAATCGAAGAGATGTGGAAAGGCGGCCCGAGTCACTTACATCGGTTATTAATTCGCGCGGAAGTGATATACGTAATATCCGGTAGATTCGGTTACCCAAAAAATAAAGTTAAGGAATCTGTAGATCAAGTTCTAGCCGCTGAAGGTAAGCACACGGTCAAGTCAGTTTACGAAAGCTCCCTTAACCTGCTTCGCTCCAAATAAGAACGCAAGAAAGGGCCGGTTGCCGTAAATATTTTCGACAACCGACATCTGATTTACTTACAGATTTATTTGATCCTTACCGCTCTTCAATAGGCACGTACTTGACGCCGCGCGGGCCGATGTATTCGGCGCGTGGGCGTATGAGGCGATTGTTGGCGTACTGTTCGAGTATGTGGCCCGTCCATCCGGAGATGCGGCTGACGGCGAAGATGGGCGTGAAGAGGTCGAGCGGTATGCCCATCTGGTAGTAGACGGAGCCAGAGTAGTAGTCAACGTTCGGGTAGAGCTTCTTCGACGCGAACATCAACTCGCGAAGTCGTTCGAGTATCTCGAACCAGCGCGTCTCGCCGCGCTCTTCGCCCATCTCCTTCGAGAAGCGGCGCAGCCAGACGGAGCGCGGGTCTTCGGTCTTATAGACTCTGTGGCCGAAGCCCATAATCTTCTTCTTACCGGCGAGCGCGTCCTCAAGCCATCCTTCGGCCTTTTCGGGCGAGCCTACTTCGAGGAGCATCTTCATCACGTTCGTGTTCGCGCCACCGTGCAGCGGGCCGGAGAGCGCGGCTATCGCGCCCGTCACCGCGCCGTACATATCGGCGAGCGTGCCCGCGATGACGCGCGCCGTGAAGGTCGAGGCGTTCAACTCGTGGTCGGCGTGGAGTATGAGACACACGTCGAATATGCGCGCCTCGCGCTCCGTCGGCCGCTCGCCCTTGAGCATGTATAGGAAGTTCGACGCGATGTTGAGCGACGGGTCTGCTTCGACGAGTTCTTTGCCTTCGCGCATCCGGCCGAAGTTGGCGACGACGACGGGCAGTTGCGCGGTCAGGCGCGTCGCCGTCGAGAGCGCGCCCTCGCGCGAGAGGTCGCGCGCGCCCTCGTCGTAGAAGGCGAGCGCGGAGACGGCCGTGCGCAGCGCGTCCATCGGCTCGGCCTCGCGCGGGAAGCTGCGCATCAGCTCGACGACCTCGCGCGGCAGCTTCATCACGGACGAAAGCTCCGCGCGCAGTGCGTCCAGCTCGTCGCGTACGGGCAGTCGGCCGTGCCAGAGGAGGTATATCGTCTCCTCGAACGTCGAGTGCTCGGCGAGGTCATGTATGTCGAGCCCCTGATAGATGAGCACGCCGTTCGTGCCGTCAACGTCGCCGATTGAAGACTGCGCCGCGACTATGCCCTCAAGCCCCGCGCCCTGCTTGGCAGCCGGCGCGGGCTTCTTCTCTTCTGTGTCCATGAAGGTGTCCTTGAATCCGAAAGTTGATTGAAAATAGCAAAGTGGCGCGAGGTCTTACAAGCCGCGCGCGCGGCTCACGCGGTAGTTTCAGAAGGACTCAACTCGCGCGCGTGAACAATACTTCTATCTCGCTGCCGCGCCCGAGCCCGAGCACGCGCGCGGCAGAGTCGCGAAAGACCGCGACTTCGAGCAGGCCCGCGCTGCCCCAGACGGCGAAAGGCTCGGGCGTCGCGCCGCCCTCGTCCGCGAAGAAACGCCGGAAGGTTCTTATCTCTCGGCCCGCGACGAAGAGGCTCACGCCGCGCGCGTCCGTCTCCTCGCCGAGGTCGCGCGGCGTAACGTTCGTGACGCAGTTGCCGAAGCGGTCAACGTGTATGACGGTCGCGACGAGCGTCGAGGCGTCGCGCTGAAAGGGCGCGGCGAAGGGCAGGCGCACGAAGTCCGTCACTTCGGGGCCGAGCATGCGCGGACGCGTCCCACTTGAGAGCGCGCCCGCGACAGGCGCGAACACGTCGCGCCCGTGGAAGGTCGCGCTCACCGTCTTGCGGAAGAATTTTTCTTTGACGACGTGGAAGACTCGGAAGCGCCCGAGGCGCTCGTAGACGTGGCCGAAGAGGCCGTTGTCAGGCCCGACGAAGATTTGTCCCGCGCCCTCTACCACGATTGCGCGGCGCGCGGAGCCGACGCCGGGGTCAACGACTGCGACGTGAACCGTGCCCGAGGGAAAAGTCTCGTAAGCCGCGAGGAGTGTGAAGGCCGCCTCCTCAACGTCGTGCGGCGCGACATCGTGCGTGATGTCGACTATCTGAGCTTCGGGGTTGACCGAGAGCAGCGCGCCCTTCATCGCGCCGACGAAATAGTCCCTCGTGCCGAAGTCCGTTAGCAGCGTGACGAGCATTGCTTAAAGTTACAAGTTCAAAGTTACAAGTTCAAAGTTACAAGTTCAAAGCCGGGGCGTGTCCGACTCTCAAAGTCGAAAAGTCCGGGGCCGGCGGTCAATCTTACCACCGGCCCCGGACTTTTCGACTTTCAAACTTTGAACCTGTAACTTTGAACTAAAGTCCTAGCGCGGCAGATTCGTCACGCGTATGCGTAGCTGCTGGCCGGATTCGAGGCGAATATCTTTGCCGCGCTGCGTCATGACGCCCGCGCCGCCCGCGCTGCCGCCTATGATCGCGCCGATGGCCGCGCCCTTGCCGCCGCCCGCTATCGCGCCGATGATCGCGCCGATGCCCACGGCCGCGCCGACCTTGGTCACGTCGTCCTTCGTCGTGCTCTTGCCGCGCACGCCGCCCTCCGGGTCAACCTCGCTGACGTTATCGTCGCCGCCCGTCGAGACTACCTCCGTGACCTGCCCGCTGAAGTCGCGCCAGTCACCGCCCTGCATGCGTATTTGGTCGAAGTCGAGCTGAAGGAGCGCGCGCCCCTTAGACTTGCCCGCACGCTGCACGTCCTTGAGGCGTCCCGAGACGACCGCGCCCGCATACTCCTGCGGCTCCAAGACCTTCGCCTCGAAGCGGTCGCCCTTCTGGCTCACGTCCGTCGAGAGGCGGTTCTGAAGCTCTACGAGCATGACCAACTCGCCCGCCGAAGAGGTGCCGCCTCCCCCTCCGCCGCGCCTGCCGCTCGACACGCTCTCGTTCCGCGGGTCGCTCTCGTTCCGCGGGTCGCTCGTGCGCCCTTGCGGGTCGCTCGCGCGTGCCTGTTCGTTGTCGTCGGCCGTGCGACCTCCACGCGTGCCCACGTTCGCGTCTCCCGCGTCGGCCGCGTCGGCGGGCGTCGCGCCGCGCCTCTGGACGCCGCTCGCGGGCAGGGTCGAGTCGAAGCCTTGGCGGTTGTAGCCCGACTCGTAGCCCGACTCGTAGCCCTGCTGGTAGCCGTCGCGGTAGTCCTCGACGGGGCCGTAGGCTCCGATGTATGCGCGGTCGGCCCGCCTGTAGTCGTCCTTCGTGCGATAGTCGGAGCTTGCGCGCCTGAGTTGGTCGCTCCAGCCCGACTGGTAGCCGTCGGAGTAGCCTGTGCGGTAGCCGCGCTCAAGCGCGCCGTACTGCTGACTCTGCGCCGACGTTGCGGGGGCGAGCACGGACGCGAGCGTGGAGAGCGCGAGCGCGAATGCAATCGAGGCGGCGAGAAACTGTCTGCGGGTCTTCATATCTTCGTTCTCCTGCGGGGGCGTGTCTAACCCAGTCTCTTCGGGAGCTTATAACAGGCGGCCTCTCAACATCCAACCGCCTTGACGCTCCCAACCGGGCGACTTAGACTCGGTTCCGTACGAACAGATTGCGGGCCGACGGGAGAGCTTGCCGCGCCTTTGATGCACTACCCCGCGCCGCAGGTTGATTGGAAATTTTTAGCTGTCAGCATTTAGCGGTCGGCTTTCAGCTAAAACCTTTGCGCCCTTCGCGCCTATTTTGCCTTCTTCGCGGTTAAAGAGCCGTAATCAGCCGCGAAATTCGCGGAATAGTCGCAAAGGCCGCGAAGGGGTCTGGCTGACCGCTGACCGCTGACCGCCGAGTGCTTCCATGCGAAGAGTCTATCTGGATAACAGCGCGACGACGCCCGTTGACGGCCGCGTCGTCGAGGCGCTGATGCCTTATTTGACCGAGAAGTTCGGCAACCCTTCGAGCGTCCACTTCTACGGGCAGGAGGCTCGCGCGGCCGTAGACCGCGCGCGGCGCGAGGTCGCGGCGCTCATCTCGGCGCGCCCGAACGAGTTGGTCTTCCTCTCGGGCGGCACGGAGGCGAACAACCTCGCGATTCGAGGCGTCGCCGAGCAGCACGCAAGCCACGGCCGACACGTCATCACATCATCAATCGAGCACTCATCCGCGCGCGGCATCTGCGAGGCGTTAGAGAAACGCGGATGGGAGGTGACGCGCCTTCCTGTTTACGAAGAAGGAGTCGTGCGCGTCGAGGACGTGCGCGCGGCGCTTCGCGACGACACTGTGCTAGTCACCGTCATGCTCGCGAACAACGAGGTCGGCACAGTCCAGCCCATCGCGGAGATTGGGGCGCTCGTGCGCGAGCGTCGGACGGCGGGACAGCGACACCTTCATCTACACACGGATGCGGTGCAGGCCGCTTCGGGGATGCGCGTTGACGTTGAGGCGCTCGGCTGCGACCTGCTCTCGATCTCCGCGCACAAGCTCTACGCGCCGAAGGGCGTGGGCGCGCTCTACGTGCGGCGCGGCACGCGCCTCTCGCCGCAGAACGTCGGCGGTCATCAGGAGCGCGAGCGGCGCGGCGGTACAGAGGCGGTGCCCTTCATCGTCGCATTCGGCGAGGCCGCGCGCCTGACTCATATCGAACTCGAAGAGCGCGCGGCGCGCATTCAGCTTTTGCGCGACCGCTTCGAGTCGGGCGTCGCCGAGCGCGTCCCCGACATCGTCTTCAACGGCGACCGCGAGAGGCGTCTGCCCGGCATCTCGAACATCTCCTTTCGGTACATCGAGGGCGAGGGGCTTCTGATAAATCTGGATATGCAGGGCGTCGCCGTCTCCACCGGCTCGGCCTGCTCTTCGGGGTCACTCGAACCTTCGCCCGTCATACGCGCGCTCGGACGCGACGACGAACTCGCGCGCGGCTCGATACGTTTCAGTCTCGGCAAGGACACGACCGCCGAAGAGATAGCCTACGTACTCGAAGCACTCCCGCGCGCCGTAGAGAATCTGCGCCGCCTCTCGCCGCTCTACAATTCAGAGTTGCAGGTTGCAAGCTCAAAGTTCCAGGTTCAAGGTTAGAAGCCGTGCTCTTAACTTTGAACTTGTAACCTGCAACTTGTAACTTTTGAGCCGTGCCCTACTCCGACCTCTTCAAAGACCACCTCGCGAATCCGCGCAACGCGGGCGAACTCGCCGACGCGGACGCCGTAGTCGAACAGATGAATCCCGTCTGCGGCGACCGGCTGCGTCTCGCTCTGCGCGTCCGCGACGGCCGCATAGAGTCTGCGCGTTTCCTCGCATACGGGTGCGCGCCGACGCTCGCGTGCGGCTCCGCGCTCGCTTCGATGCTCGAAGGGATGACGCTCGAAGATGCCGCGCGCGTCTCGCGTCAGGAGATAGTCAAAGCCGTCGGCGGTCTGCCCGCGCGCAAAGGCCACGCGGCCGCGCTCGGCTTCGAGACTCTCGCCGGAGCACTGGAAGAGTTGCGCGAGCGAACGATGCCTCCGTCCATAAAACAACCAGACTAAGAGGCAAAGCGGCGCGAGAGTCGGGGCGCGCGTGCGCGCGAGCCGAGGATGAAGAGGAGTGCGAGCAGCGTGAGCGCTGCTGAGATTGGACGGCTGCTGCGAGTCATCTCGAAGGAACCTCTTGTCGCGATAGTCTAAGGGGAGCGATTACTTCAAGGGCTTTGCGATGGCTGCGCGCGGCGCGGGCGCGTCTCGGATGGGATGAAGGTCTGGTTCTGGTGATACTGCGGGCCGCAGTGGCGGTGCGGCTCAGTCCCGATGACGAAGGTCTTCGTTCGTACGACCGGACAGGTCGGCGCGGCGATGAGTCCCGTGGTCGGGTCTATGTCGAGCGTGACCGTGCCCGTAAGGCGCGAGGGGTCTAAGGGCACCGTCGCGCCGCGCCCATCTTCGCCCCTGCGGCGGCCCGTCGGAGGCGTCTCTTCGGTAAGCGGAGGCACTTGGAGCGGAACGGGCGTCGGGATAGCGTCGGGGTCGCCTTCGTTGGGAATGCTCATGTCCTCGGGCGTGGCCGACTCTTCGGGCTCGCTCTCCTGCGTGGGCGCCGTGCCGCGCACGAAGAGTTCCGTTCGCTTGTCCGTCGAGCCAGCGGCCGCGAGCATGCCCGTGTGCGGGTCGATGTCCGCGTGCTCGATGTCGGAGGGCTCCTGCCAGTCACCGCCCCACTCTGGATGCGCGGCGAGCGCGGCCGTCATGAAGTCGGCCCAGATGGGCAGGGCCGAGTCAGCGCCCGTCATGCCGAGTTCCGAGCCGTCGTCGAAGCCAACGTAGACGACGCAGACGAGGTTCGGCGTGAAGCCCGCGAACCAGCCGTCGCGCGAAGTGCCGGTCTTGCCCGCGACGTTCGCGCGGAAGCCGCGCGCGCGAACCTTCGCCGCCGTGCCGCGATTCACCACGTCCTTCATTATCGAGTCCATGATGAAGGCGACCTGCGGCTTCATCACTTCGCTCTTCTGCCCCTGCGGCGCGGCGATGGTGTTGCCCGCGCCCGTCGTCACGCGCGAGATGCCGACGGGCGTCACGCGCGTCCCCAACTGCGCGAACGTGGTGTAGGCCGACGCGACCTGCAAGGGCGTCGCCTCGTTCGTGCCGAGCGCGTGCGCGAGATAGTTCTGCTTCGGCTTCGGAAGGCCCGCCTTCGTCGCAAGGTTCATCACGCGGCCGATGGTGACTTCTTGGGCGACCTCGACCGTGACGACGTTGAGGCTGTGCGTGAGCGCGTCGCGCACGGTGACGGGCTTGTGCGAATAGGAGTCGCCGAAGTTGCCGGGCGAATACTCCTGACTGCCCGCGGAGAACGTCTTCGGCTCGTCCATGAAGGTCGTCGCGGCCGTGATGACGCGCGGCGTAGGGTCGTAGGCGGTGTTGAGCGCGGTCGCGTAGACGAACGGCTTGAAGACCGAGCCGGGCTGTCGCATCGCGTCGGTCGCGCGATTGAGTTGGCTTCGCTCGTAGTCGCGCCCGCCGACCATCGCGACTATCTCGCCCGTGTCGGCGCGCATCGCGACGAGCGCGGCCTGAAGAGTGCCCGGCGCGAAGCGCTTCGCCTGAACTTTGTCTAACGCGGCGAGCTGCTTGACGACGGCCGCGTACGCCGCGCGCTGCAAGTCCATGTCAATCGTCGTGTAGATGCGCAGGCGGTCTGCGGCCGAAGTGTCCGCGAGTATGTCGCCCAACTGTGTCTGCGCGTAGTCGACGAAGTATGGCGCTTCGGAGGCGTCGATGCGCCCCTTCTGCGGCGCGACCTTCAACTCGGCGGCCATCGCGCGCGCCCCCTCGACCTCGGAGATTGCGCCCGCCTCGACCATCGATTTTAGAACTTGATTGCGGCGCTCGAACGCCGTGTCGGGATACTTGTAAGGGTTGTAGCGGTTCGGGCTGCGTATGAGACCGGCGAGCAGCGCGGACTCGGGCAGTGTGAGCGCGGTCACGTCCTTGCCGAAGTATGCCTCGCTCGCCTCGCCCACGCCCTTGATCGAGAAGCCCGCGCGCTGCCCCAGATAGACCTCGTTGCAGTAGAGCGCGAAGATGTCCTCCTTCTTCAGACGCGTCTCCAAGATGACCGACATGTAAGCCTCGGCCACCTTGCGCTTCAAAGAATACTCCGGCGAGAGGAAGAGATTCTTGACTAGCTGCTGCGTGATCGAAGAGCCGCCCTGTCGCGCGATGGGCGAGTTCGGGTCTAATTCGTAGCGACGTACGAAGGCGCGAAGGATGCCGCGGAAGTTTATGCCGTAGTGGTTGAAGAAGTCTCTGTCTTCGGTCGTGACGATTGCTTTGACCAGAGGGTCGGGGAGGTCTCTGAAGCCTATCACCTTTCGACGCTCGCGCTGCGGCCCCGCGACGGAGCTGATCAACTCCGGCTCAAGCCACGCGCTCTGAATCTTCGCGCCGCCCGCGTCGAGGTCTTGCAGCGCCGAGACGCTCTTCCCGTTCTTCCCGAACTGCACGCGCACGTGCGGAAACTGGCGCGCGCCGTCAATCGTCGAGTCCTTGCTCGGCTCGACCTCTACGGCCGAGCCATCGACCGAGTAGCGCCCGCGAGAGTTGTCCGCCTGCTGCGACTTCTCGACGTAGCCCACACGCATGAGCCTCGCCACAAGGTCGTCGGCCGAGAATCCGTCGCCCGGATGAATCTGCTTCGGCGAGGCGTAGATGCCCGCGCTCCGCGTGAAGACTTCGCCGCGTAGGAGTCGGTCGATGCGCTGCGAGAAGACGTGGTAGTAGTAGCCGAGGACTGCGACCGTCGCGACGAAGAGCAGGACGGTCGGTATTACCGTCGCGGGCCTTATCAGTCTACGCCGCCAGCGACGCCAGAAGCCTTCGGGCGGCTCCTGAAACTTCACTACGCGCGGCCCGCGCTGCGTGCGGCGCGCGGCGGGCGGTATCACATCCTTCGGCGGGTGACGCAGGGCCATCTGTGTTGAATAGTAAATGGTAAACGGTGAATCGTAAATCGAAAACTGCCGGCGTGCTCCGCCCGCGGTGGAGAACAACCACGCGCACTCTATGACGCTCAAGCTCTATTGAGCGTTTACCATTTACTATTCACCGTTTACTATTCACCGGATTGACACCCTCCGACGCTTTTAGCTAACGTGGGCCGTTCGGCCACGTCAGCCTGTTTGATGCCGTCGCCGCGAGTCACGGTTCGATCTCCCCGGTCACGGAACTGAGGCGAAGGTTGAAGTCACGCGCGCAACTAACCTACTCGCTCGCGGCGCTCGTAGGCGTGGCGGCCTTCGGCACCGTCGGCTTCCACCTCGTCGAGGGCTGGTCGCTCGCCGACGCGCTCTACATGACGGTGATGACAGTGACGACCGTCGGCTACGGGCCGCCGAAGGAGTTGAGCCCCGCGGGCCGAGACTTCGCTATTGTCTTCATGGTCATAGGCGTGGGCACGGCCGGCTATCTTCTCTCGACCGCCGTGCAATCGCTCGTGCGCTCTGAGATTCTGGCGACCTACGGCGAGCGGCGGCGGGCGCGCGAGATGAGCAAGATTAGAGACCACTACATCATCTGCGGCGCGGGCCGCGTCGGCACGCGCATCGTGCGCGAGATGCGACGCGACGGAGTCCCCTTTGTCGTCGTCGAGAGCAACGCGCTGCTCGCGGACGAACTCGGCCTGCCCCACTCGCAGGTGCTCGTGCGCGACGCGACGCTCGACGAGACGCTCGAAGAGGCCGGAGTCGAGCGCGCGCGCGGGCTCGCGGCCTGTCTCGCCGAGGACGCGGCGAACCTCTACATCGTGCTGACGGCGCGCACGCTCAACCCCGGTCTTCATATCGTCTCGCGCGCGGTCGAAGAGTCGGCCGTGCCGAAGCTCATACGCGCGGGCGCGAACCGCGTCATCGCGCCGACCATCATCGGCAGCCACCGAATGGCGCAGGCGCTTTTGAAGCCCGCGGTCGCGGACTTCATGGACTCGGTCGCGACCGAAGGGCTTGACCTCGCCTTCGAGCAGTTCGAGGTCACCGAAGGCTCTCCGCTCGCGGGCCTCAGGCTGAAGGAGACGAACATACGCTCGGAGCTGGACATCGTGCTCGTCGCCATTCGACGGCCGCGCGGCGAGATGGTCTTCAACCCGTCGGGCGACACGCAGATAAGAACGGGCGACCTCCTCATAGGCATCGGCCGCGCGGACGCCGTGACGGAACTCGGCAGGCTCGCGCGGGGAATCAAGAGATGAGTTCAAAGTTACAAGTTCAAAGTTCAAAGTTCAAAGTTAAGGGCAAGCGCCTTCTAACTTTGAACTTTGAACTTGTAACTTTGAGTTGAAGAATCGTGAGCAGCGAAATCAGGCAAGAGTTGATTAAGCGCGTCGTCGTGCGCGGGGCGAACTGGGTCGGGGACGCGGCGATGACAGTCCCGGCGCTGCGCGAGCTTCGGCGCGTGCTGCCCGGCGCGCACATCACGCTCGCGACGCGGCCGTGGGCCGAGGCGCTCTTCGCGGGCGCTGAGTTCGTTGACGAGGTCGTCGCCGTAAGCGATGCCAAGAGTTCCGCGCGTTCGGTGTGGGCCGACGCGCGCGTCTGGCGCTCGCGCCGGTTCGACCTCGCAGCCCTCTTCCCCAACTCGCTCGCGCCCGCGCTCGTCGCCGCGCTCGCACGCGTGCCCGTGCGTATAGGTTACGCGACGCAGGGACGCGCAGCACTTCTGACTCACCCTCTGCCCGTGCCCGAGTGGCGCGGACACCGCCACGAAGTCTTCTACTACTTAAACGTCGTCGCCGGACTCGAACGCCTTCTGCGCGGCTCTTCTGATATTGATAAGAGAGAGCCTGACACGTCGCTCGCAGTCAACGAAGACGCGAGGCGCGAGGCGCTCGCGCTTCTGCGCGAATCGGGCGCGACAGACTCTCGTCCTCTCGTCGCGCTCTGCCCCGGCTCCACGAACAGCCGCGCGAAGCGTTGGCCCTCCGAACGTTTCGCCGCGCTCGCGGACATGCTCGCCGAGCGCGCGGGCGCGCAGGTCTTTCTCATAGGCGCGGCGGAAGAGATGGACATCTCCGAAGAGGTCGCGCGCCTCACGCGCAGTCGCCCACGCATTTTGACGGGCAGGACGAATCTCGCGCAGACCGCCGCGCTGTTGAGTGCGGCTGACCTGCTCGTGACGAACGACACGGGGCCAGCGCACGTCGCCGCGGCGGTCGGGTGTCCCGTCGTAGTAATCTTCGGGCCGACCAACCCAGAGACGACGCGCCCCTTCTCGGCGAGCGCCGAGGTCGTACGCCGGGCCCCGGTCTGTGCGCCGTGTATGCTGCGCGACTGCCCGATTGACCACAGGTGCATGACCGCGATAACGGCCGAAGATGTCTTCGAGCGCGCGGCACACGCGCTCGAAGCAAGGCGCGCGGCGGAGGCCGTGCTGTGAGCGGCGAGCGGCGAGCGGTCTTCATGGATCGCGACGGGACAATCTCCGAAGAGGTCGGCTACGTCAACCACCCTTCGCGCTATCGCGTCTTCCCCTTCGCGGCCCGTGCCGTGCGCACACTCAACGAGGCTGGCTGGCTCGCCGTGCTCGTCACGAATCAGGCGGGCGTCGCGCGCGGCTACTTCAGAGAGGAGTTGATAGGCGAGGTTCATAAAGTCCTCGCGTCGGAGCTTGAGCGCGGCGGCGCGCGGCTCGACGCAATCTACTACTGTCCGCATCACCCTTCGGTCGGCGAGCCGCCGTACCGCTTCGACTGCGACTGCCGCAAGCCACGGCCGGGGCTTCTGCTTCGCGCGGCGCGGGAACTAGACCTAGACCTCTCGCGCTGCTGGATGGTCGGCGACCGCTACAGCGACACCGAGCTTGCGCGCAACGCGGGCGCGCGCTCTGCCTTCGTGCTCACGGGCTACGGACGCGGCGAGCTTGAATACCAGAGCGAGACGTGGCCGCAACGACCAGACCTCGTCGCCGAGAATCTTCTCGAAGCGGTGAAGACGATAGTGACGAGTGACGTGTGACAAGTAACGAGACAGCTTTGAGCGAGAGGCTTTCGGCGCTGGTGCGTGCGTTCGCTGACAGGCGCGTGGTCGTCGTGGGCGACGCCGTGGCCGATCAGTTCGTGTCGTGCGAGATTAGCCGCGTGTCGCGCGAGGCTCCGGTGATGATAATGCGCCACGAGCGCACGGAGACCGTGCCGGGCGGCGCGACCAACTGCGCGATGAATCTCGCGTCGCTCGGCGCGCGCGCGTCGCTCGTCTCGGTCTTGGGAGACGACGAGC
Source organism: Pyrinomonadaceae bacterium (assembly GCA_045807805.1). Taxonomy (GTDB): domain Bacteria; phylum Acidobacteriota; class Blastocatellia; order Pyrinomonadales; family Pyrinomonadaceae; genus QHXN01. Next base: position 17,583 of record JBJMGR010000113.1, read on the forward strand.
CCGGCCGCGTGCTTCTGTCGAAGCTCGAAGCGGCGGGAGTAGAGACGGGCGGCGTCTTCGTAAGCCCTGAGCTTCGTACGACGACGAAGGTGCGGTTTCTCGGCGGGCTCGCACATTCGCGGCGGCAGCAGGTCGTGCGCGTTGATTACGAGAACGAGCCTTCGAGCCCCGACGCGGACGCGTTCGTCTCGTCTGAGGTCGCGTCGAGGCTGCGTGCCGCGTGCGTCGGCGCGGAGGCAATCGTCGTCTCGGACTACAACTACGGCGTCGCGGGGAGCGTCGTCGTCGAGCTGCTTAGAAGCGAGTTGAAGGACGGCGTCGTGCCGCTGCTCGTCGATTCGCGCTTCCGCCTCCCATCCTTCAAAGGCTTCACCTCCGCGACACCCAACGAGGACGAGGTCGAGCACTGGGCGGGCCGCTCGCTCAACGACGCAGCATCGCTCACGGAGTCGGCCGAGCGACTCCGCGCGACGCTCGATCTGCGCGCGCTCCTCGTCACGCGCGGAAAGAACGGCGCGCTGCTCGTCGAGGCGGGCAAGCGGCCTTTCAGCATCGAGGCCGTCGGCTCGCACGACGCCGTGGACGTGACGGGCGCGGGCGACACGGTCATGGCCGCATACGCGCTCGCGCTCGCCTCGGGCGCGTCGTTCGCGGAGGCCGCGCGCCTCGCAAACCACGCGGGCGGCATAGTCGTCCTCAAACGCGGGACGGCATGCGTGAACCCCGACGAACTCCTCGCCTCGCTCGCGCGTGTGGGCGAGGCTTTAGAATAAGGACTCGAAGCAGCAGCGGCGCGTAGACGCACGAGGTGATACAGTAGCCCGTTCACAAGCAACCGCGGCCCCCGAAGTTTTCAAAGATGCATGATGAAAGAGACCGATGAGCAGAAGATTACCGCGGCCGCTCGCATACTTGAGCGCAACCGTCTGATTGCGCGCGTGGCGATAGCGCGCAAAGGCGGCGCGCGCGTCGTCTTCGCGAACGGCTGCTTCGACCTCCTGCACGTGGGCCACGTGCGCTACCTCGAAGCCGCGCGCGCGCTCGGAGACATACTTGTCGTCGGCATCAACTCCGACGAGCAGGTGCGCCGTCTGAAGGGCGAGGGCCGTCCATACGTCCCCGAGCGCGAGCGCGCGGAGACGGTCGCCTCCCTTCGCGCCGTGGACTACGTGACGGTCTTCAACGAGCCGACCGTCACAGAACTCCTCCAAGCTCTCCGCCCAGACATACACGCGAAGGGGACGGACTATACGGAGGAGTCCGTGCCCGAGCGCGATGTGGTACGCTCCTACGGCGGCCGAGTCCAGATCGTCGGCGACCCGAAAGAGCATTCGAGCACGGAGATGTTGAAGAGAGTGAGCGGTGAGCAGTGAGTATTCAGCGGTCATCAGCTTTCAGCGGTCGGCTTTCAGCCTTCAGCCAATCCGACACCGCTCGATGACAAGCGCCATCCTTGAAAAGGTTTTAAGCTGACCGCTGAAAGCTGATCGCTGACTGCTTCCAATGAGAATTCTTTTCGTCAAGCTCAGCAGCATCGGCGACATCGTGCACGCGCTTCCGGCGTTGGCGGCGGTGCGGAGGGCGCTGCCGCGCGCCGAAATCGCGTGGGTCGTCGAGCGACGTTCGGCGGAAATTCTGAGGGACAACCCGTTCATAAATACTCTCATCGAAGTGGACACGAAGGGCTTGAGGCGCTGGCCGGTGTCTGGGGAGACGCTGCCGGCAACGCGCCGACAGTTGCGCCGGTTACGCGCCTCACCCTTCGACCTAGCCATAGATTTTCAGGGACTTCTCAAATCCGCATTGATCGCGAGGCTCTCGGGCGCGCCGCGCCGCGTGGGCTTCGCGCGCGCTTTCCTGCGCGAGCCTGCGAGCCGCTTCCTTCTGACGAAGACGGTTGACACACCAGCGCGCGCGCACGTCATAAGGAAGAACCTTGCGCTCGCGTCGGGCGCGCTCGGGGTTCGTCTGCCGACCGAGGCAGACGAGTTCGAGTTCCCCATCGCCGTCTCGCGCGAGCACGAGGGCGAGGCCGCGGATTTAATCCAACATGTTGGACAGAGGTTCGCCATCTTGAATCCTGGTGGCGGCTGGCCCACGAAGCTCTGGGAGGCCGAGCGATTCGGCGCGCTCGCGGACTCTTTGAGTTCGAGCTTCGGACTGCGCTCAATCGTCACGTACGGCCCCGGCGAGCGAGAGTCGGCCGAGCGCGTCGCGGCTTCGAGTCGTACGGGCGCGGCCGTGATTGCACAGCCTTCGCTGAAAGGCTTCTTCGCGCTCGCGCGCCGCGCGGCCGTCTACGTCGGAGGCGACACGGGGCCGACTCATCTCGCTGTCGCGGCGGGCGCTCCCGTCGTCGGACTCTTCGGCCCGACCGAGTGGTGGCGAAACGGCAGCCCTCGCGCCGAAGACGTTTGCGTCGAGCGCAACGACATCGGCTGCCGCGTGGACTGCCACCGGCGCGCGTGCTCGCAGTGGGTCTGCATGGAGATCGAAGTCGAGCGCGTGGCCGAGGCCGTGGGCAAGAGGCTTCGGCGTGCGGGGCGCGTGCGAAGCGTCTTAGAGGTGCGAGCAGGTGGCGCGTAGGGGCGGGACGTGGGTTCAGCGCTGGCGTGTGCCGCTCGGCTTCGTCTGCGCAGCGCTCTTTATAGTACTGGCGAAGCCGAACGCTCGCTCGCTCGCCGTCGGCGGCGCGGTCGCGCTCGTCGGGCTCGCCGTACGCGCCTGGGCCTCGGGCCACATACGCAAGAACGACCGGCTCGCGGTCTCCGGCCCGTACGCCTACACGCGAAACCCGCTCTACCTCGGGAGCTTCGTTCTGGGGATAGGGTTCACGGTCGCGGCCTCTTCGAGTCTATTGCTTTTTGTCGCACTCGGGTCGCTCTTCGCGGCGCTCTTTCTTGGCATCTACATCCCTGTGATGCGCGTCGAAGCTTCGACGCTCGCGAAGCTGTTCGGCGAAGATTACGCGCGATACGCCGCGGCCGTCCCGCTCCTCTTCCCTAGACTGACGCCATACAGACCGGACGCCGCCGCGCCGATTCGCTTCGACGGGGCGCTTTACATGCGATACAGGGAGTATAGAGCCGCGCTCGGCCTACTTCTGGCATGGTGCGTGCTGTTGCTGAAGGTAGTTCTGGCGTTCTGACCGGAAGAAATCAGCTAAAAGCAGGGTGAATGGCGATGACTCCTCGTAAATACGGGAAAATTGCAGCGGCGCTCCTTTTCGTGGTTGTACTTTCTTCGGCCGTACTGGCAAAAGACACGCCCAAAGAACGTACACAGCCGCGCCCGGCGTCGTCCATGCCGTTCGCGCCTTCGGAGCAGCTCATCTACGAAGGCGAGTTCACGAGGCTGCTCCTGCGAGGCATAGACGTGGCCGAGCTTCGGTTCAAGGCTTCGCGCCCGGCTGCGGCCGCGACGAACGCCTCGCAGACCGAAGGCGACGCGCAGGCCGCCGCGGCCGCTCAGCCGCTCCTGCTTTCAACCGAGGTGATATCGAAGGGATTCTTCAGCAAGCTCTTCGGCGTCAACTTCCACTTCCGCGCCGAGACGCAGGTCGAGCCCAACGCCTTCTACGCCATGCGCTCGACGAAGACCGACGAGCAGGGCAAGCGCCTTCGCACGAGCGAGACGGTGTTTGACCAGGCGGCGAAGAAGGTCGAATATACCGAGCGCGACCCGAACAACGCCGCTCAGGCACCGCGCGTAATCACCGCCGCGCTCGAAGGGCCGACGCAGGACATAGTCTCCGCCGTCTACTTCCTACGCACGCTCGACCTGACGCCCGGCCGGAGCTTCATCATCCCCATCAGCGACTCGGGCCGCGTCTATCAGGTTCCCGCGACGGTCGTCGCCGAGAAGAAGAAGATGCGGAGCATTGTGGGTAAGGTCGCGGTCGTACGCATCGACGTGGAGATATTCGGGCCGGGCCGCCCCGTCGAAGAGGGCAAGGGCAAGATGTCCATCTGGGTGACGGACGACGAACGCCGCATACCCATCAAGGCCCGCCTCTCGCACGACATCGGCCAACTCGACATCACGCTCAAGAGCATACAGAGGGACGAGCCGCTGGTCGCGTCCAATCAGAGCGGACAGTAAAGCCGATTCAAGTCAGGACGGTTTAAGAAGGCGGAGCGCCACCGAGCGGCTCCGCCTTCTTCGTTTGCAGACGCGATTTGAATCCCGCGCGATTCGTGATAGCTTAAACTCGACTTCCAAGAACAACAGACGGAGCCGACTTTTAGATGACGACTGCGCTGGTCATCCACGGTCACTTCTACCAGCCGCCGCGCGAGAACCCCTGGACTGAACTCATCGACCGCGAGCACGGCGCGGAGCCCTTCCACGACTGGAACGAGCGCATCAACGCGGAGTGCTATCGCCCGAACGCATACGCGCGCATCTCCGATAGTTACGGCCGCGTCGAGCGCATCGTCAACAACTACGCCTCGCTCAGCTTCAACTTCGGCCCGACCCTCCTCTCGTGGCTCGAACGCTCCTCGCCCGAAACCTACGCGCGCATCATAGAGGCCGACCGCGAGAGCGTGCGCCGTCGCGGAGGGCACGGCAACGCCATCGCGCAAGGCTACAACCATTCTATACTCCCGCTCTGTGACGACCGCGACCGCCGCACGCAAATTCGTTGGGGCCTGACCGACTTCCGCCTGCGCTTCGGGCGCGACGCCGAATCGCTCTGGCTCCCCGAGACCGCTTGCGACGACGCGACGCTCGACACGCTCATCGAAGAGGGCCTGCGCTACTGTATACTCTCGCCCTTTCAGGCCGCGCGCGTGCGCGCGCTCGGCTCGAATGAGCACGGCTGGCGCGACGTTTCAAGCGGCGACGTTGAGACGACAGTCCCCTATAAATACTTCCACACAGACGGCGGCGGGCGTTCGCTCTCAGTCTTCTTCTACGACGGACGGATAGCGCGCGGCGTGGCCTTCGAGGGCTTGCTCGCTTCGAGCCGCACGTTCGTCGGGGCGTTCGCGCGCGCGGCTCGACACGGTGCCCGGTTGGTAAGCGTCGCGACCGACGGCGAGTCGTACGGTCATCACTATCACTTCGGCGACCGCTGCCTTGCATACGCGCTCGACACTGAAGCCGCGCGTCAGGGCTTCCGCGTCACGAACTACGGAGAGTTTCTAGATACGCACGAGCCCGCGCTCGAAGTCGAGTTGAAGAAGGGGCCGAATGACGAAGGCACGGCGTGGAGTTGCGTGCACGGGCTCGGGCGTTGGACGCGCGACTGCGGTTGCAACGCGGGCGCGCCCGAAGGCTGGAACCAACGCTGGCGCGCGCCGCTTCGCGCGGCATTCGACCTTCTGCGCCGTGACCTCGCGCCGAAGTTTGAAGAGGCTTGCGGCCGACTTCTGCGCGACCCCTGGGAGGCGCGCGACGCATACGTCGAGCTTTTGACCGACCGCGCCGCGTCGCGCGAAGAGTTCCTGCGCCGACGCGCCGCGCACGGGCTCTCGCGCGATGAGCAGGTGCGCGCGCTCACGCTGCTCGAAGCCGAGCGCGCGGCAATGACGATGTACACGAGTTGCGGGTGGTTCTTCAACGACATCTCCGGCATCGAGACCGTTCAGACCCTTCGCTACGCGGGCCGCGTCGTCGAGCTGATGAACGACCTCGGCCTCGCGCCCCCCGCCGAGCCATTCCTGGAAGCGCTCAACGAAGCGCGCAGCAACATTCCCGAGCGCGGCACGGGCGCGGACATCTTCCTCCGCACCGTCGAGCACTCGCGCGTCACGCCTCTGCGCGTCGCGGCGCATCTCGCAATCTCGAATCTGGTCGAGCGCGAAGGGCATGCAACTGAGTTCGAGTCCGCGGGCTACGACTATCGAACGTCGGACGTGCGGAAGCGACGCCACGGCCGGGTCACACTCGAAACGATGCGCCTCACGCTCGAAGAGCGCGCGACGGGGAGGCCGCACGACTACGCGCTCGCCGCGATGCACTTCGGCGAGGTCGACTACTACTGCGCGCTTCGGCCCTACGAGGGGCGCGAGAAGTTCGACGCGGCTGCGTCACAACTTTGGTCGCAGTTCCGCACCGGCTCTCTGCCCGCGCTGCTGCGCGTCGCGCTCGGCGAGTTCGGCCCCGACGAGTTCGGGCTCGAAGCCCTGCTGCCGCAGGGAGAGGGGCGGCTCTCGCGCACGGTCTTCGGCCGACTCGTCGCGCGTCTACTCGACGAGTACGAACGCGTCTACGAGGACAACCGTCGCGTCGTGGAGCGTCTGGTCGAGATAGGCTTCGAGCCGCCGCGCGAGCTTCGCGTCGCGGCCGAGTTGATAACGGGCCGCCGTCTCGAAACGGAGCTTCGCGCGCAGCGGGTCGGCGAGGGAGACTACGCGCGCGCCTTCGAGATAGCGCGCGAGGCCGCACGCCTCGGCCAGCGTATAGACCGCACGCACGCCACGCGCGTCTTCGAGCAGACTTTGACCGAGGCCGCGCGCCGCGTCGTCGAACATCCTTCGGCCGACGCCGTACGCTCCGCGCGCGAACTCATCGCCCTCGGCCGCGAGCTAGGGCTCGAAGCGAACCTCGAACGCGCGCAGGAGATAATCTATGAGGCTGCGCGCGCCTGGGTAGAGCCTCCCGAAGAGCTGCGCGAGTTCGCACACGCGCTCGGCCTCGCCCCATCGGCGCTCGCCGCGCAAGACTACGACATCGCCGGGGAGACCGCGCTCTCGGAGACGACGGCGAGCGACTGACCGACTCTTTTGAGGAGAAGCGACGGATGCCGGACGAGCAGGGAGAGAGTGGCGCGCGTGGTTCGGGGGCGGACGTGCGCGCGGAGGTCGAGCGGCTGTTCGCGCTCCACGCGTCAGACCCGCACGCCGTCCTCGGCGCTCACCCGACGCCGCGCGGCGTGATGGTGCGCGCCTACAGGCCCGAGGCCGCGCGCGTCGAGCTTGTAGTCGAAGGCGAGTCGCCGCGCGAGATGGAGAGGGCCGACCCGCGCGGCATCTACGAGATACTTCTCGAAGGCCGCGAGCAGCTCTTCCCTTACGTCCTACGCGCCTACTACCCGGACGGAAACGTCTTCACATACCGCGACCCATACGCCTTCATGCCGACGCTCGGCAACTTCGACGAGCACCTCTTCGGCGAAGGCCGCCACTGGAAGGTCTACGAAAAACTCGGCGCGCACGTCCGACGCCTCGGCCCAATCGAAGGAGTCTCCTTCGCCGTGTGGGCACCGAACGCGGAGGGCGTGAGCGTCGTCGGCGACTTCAACAAGTGGGACGGCCGCCTACATCAAATGCGTCGCCTGGGCTCGTCCGGCGTCTGGGAGATATTCGTTCCAGACCTCGGCACGGGCGCGGTCTACAAGTACGAGATTCACCGCCACGACGCGCTGCCGTTTCTAAAGGCCGACCCCTACGCGCGCTACACCGAAGTCCCGCCCGCGACCTCTTCAATCGTCTTCGAGTCGAAGTATGAGTTCAACGACACCGCGTGGATGGAGCGGCGC
>JBJMGR010000114.1:0-57133 GCA_045807805.1 Pyrinomonadaceae bacterium
AGGCAGAAAGCAGAAGGCAGAAAACAGGAGGCAGCCGGAGAGCGTTGAGCTTCCCGGCTGCCTCCTGCCTACTGCCTTCTGCCTTCTGCCTTCTGCCTTCTTCTCCCTGCCTTTCGCCGTCTGCCGTCCTCTCAAGGTCTCAGTGCTGGATGCCGGGCGGGAAGCCTATGCCGGGGTTGTTGTGGACGACGTTGTTGCTGAACCCTTGCGCGATCTCGACGCGTCCGTCCGCGGGGCCTGTGCCGGAGACGACGAGCCGGTTGTTCTCGATGCGGCTGTCTCTGACCGCGAGGTAGAAGCCGGGGATGCCGCCCCCGCCTACGTCCTCGAAGTAATTGTTGACGACCGTCAGGCGCGAGCCTTCGAGGCGCAGGCCCGACTGCCCCATGCGCGTGACGCGGTTGTTGCGTATCGTCACGTCCTTCATCGTCCAGCCGATGGTGTAGATGCCGTTCGAGAGGGTGTTCGTGATGTTGGGCGGCACGTTGTTGCCGCCGTAGAGCGTGTTGCCCTCGACGAGGATGGGGCCGACGCGCGTCGTGCCGGAGCCCGACTGTAAGAGTATGCCGTTGCCCGCCTGCACCCCGTTCTTGCGCGAGTCTATGAAGTTGTTCCTGATGACTATGCGCTCAAGGCGGTCGTCCGCCGTGTTGGGCTCAAGGTCTATGACGGTCGCGCCGGGGCCGCCGGGCTGGCCGGGGTCTTCAAAACGGTTGTTCTCAAAAGTTATGTCCACGCCGTTGACGAGCGCGAGGTTCTGCGAGGCGACGTGCGTAAAGAGGCAGTTCGTGACGCGCGAGTTCGAGGCGTAGTGGCCGTACCCCGCGAAGCCGCCGAGCTGCACGCCGATGGCGCGCGTCGAGTTTATCCAGACGCGGTCTACCGTGCAGTTCGCGCAGTTGCCGAGCGAGACGGCCTGCGGCGCGGAGTTGAAGCCGGGGTTCGCGCCCCGAATCTGTATGTCGCGGACGGTGATGCCCGAGTCGGGGTCGCCGTTGCGGCGCGCGTTGGCGAGTCCGCTTACGACCTCGAACCGGCCGGGCGCTGTGGACTCAAGCAGGATGCTGTTGTCCCAACCCTCGCCCACGAGCGACGCACCGGCCCCGAGCAGCACGGGAACCTCCTGCGTCGTGGGTGCATAGGTTCCGCGCATGAGCCGGAGCGTGTGGCCCGCGTTGATGACGATCTGCGTCGTGATGCGTCCGCCGCCGCGCGCGACTATCTCGCCGGGCGCGTTGCCGAGCGCGCGGTCTGCCGCGTTGATGCGCGCGCCTAGGTCTGCGCCCTGAAAGCCGCTCGCCTCGACGACGCGCCCCGTCGCCCTTTGCGGCGCGCCCGAAGTCTGACGCTGCCGCGTCTGCGAACGTGCCGCGCTCGACGGCGCGGCCAAAGTTAAAAGGAAGAGGAGTGATAACAGCACGCCCGTAAGCCTGAACATACGAGAAGTCCCTCCGCTTGAAATCGAATCGCCGCGCTCCGTGGGCTTTTGACTCGAAGTGTACACCAAAAAGCGTCGGCCGCGCCGAAGCGTTGACGGCTTCGGCGCGGCCTGTTTGTTGCGCGCGGGGCGCGAATGGTTGGAGTTTAAATGAGGCCGATAAGCTCGCCTCAGTCCAAACGCTTCAGGTCGGGCTCGACCCAGGCGGCGCGTGCTTCGGTCGAGAAGAGTCGCTCGCGCGTGTAGTACTTGAGCGGGAGGCTTCCGTCGGCGGAGTCCGCGAGGTCGTTCGCGAGCGAGACGAGCGAGCGCCCTTCGTTGCGGCCCTCCTCGAGGAAGGCGCGCACGCGGCGCAGCCAGAAGAGCGTGAGCGTCTCGTGGTAGCCGCCCGTCGGCGTCGTGCGTATGCCGTGCGCGGCGTTGTAGCGTTGAATCCCCGCGCGGACGCGCGCGACGGCCTCCGCCCAGTCATACTCCAAGAGGTGCCAGAGCGCGACGGTCAGGTGTGCGGCGTGCGTCCAATCCTCGCGCGGCAGCGTGCAGTCGTCGAAGCGGCGCACGAGCGCGAGAATCTCGCCGGTCGTGCGGAACGTGGTCATCTCTGGCGCGAGTAAAGACATCTCTCTAGCTCCCAACGTCGGTATTAGTAACACAGATCAATTCCGGCTCGGGCGAAAGCGGCGACAAGGTTTCGACGAAACGACGACGCTGCTCTGCCAATTGAGCTACAGCCGCGTCATGTTGGTCGCGACCGCCGGGACTCGAACCCGGAACCTGCGGCTTAGAAGGCATGTAGTTCCGCCAGCATTCGCCGCCATGCGCCCGAGCCGGAAAAAGGTGAGCGGTGAGCGGTAAGCAGCGAGCAGGCTTTCAGTGAAAACATGTGATGAGTATTCACTCGACGACTGCTCACTGCTTACCGCTTACTGCTCACTTTCTTTGTGGCGACAAGATTGATGAGAGCTTTACGGCCGCTTGCGGCGACCGTCGTAGGACTCGAACCTACATGCACCGAGAGTGTCAATCTCGGGGTTGCCGTGTACTCACATCTGCATTCGCCACGTGCAAAGAACTGTCAAAGGGCCGACAAGGGTTCACAGTGACTTTACACATTGAGAAGATGTAGTCACGGCAGCATTCGGCCCCCGAAAGGGAAGGATGAAGGCGGAAGGATGAGGGATGAAGTTAAAGCTGATGCCTGTCGGCAAAGCTTTCATCCTTCATCCTTCCGCCTTCATCCTTTCAAAGAGCGACTCGCTCAACGACGCCGACCCAGTGGTCTGCGTTGAGGTTCCCCGAGGCGAAGTCCGCGACGATACGGAAGACCTCATCCGAGAAGCCGCCGACGTTGAGAATGTCCGCCGAGCCGGTCGCTTGCACAGTGCGGTACGGCTGCACGTCAACGCAGACCATGCGCGCGCGCGGGTTGCGTCGCTTGAACGCCGCCCACTCCCGCATCGTCGCGGTGCCTCGGCCCGCCTGCGCGTCAACCCAGGACTCGTTGTCCGAGACGTAGAGGACGAGGTCGCCCTCGGCCTTGCGCTCGTTCAGGAGTCGAAGGGGTGCGGAGCAGTTCGTGCCGCCGCCGCCGACCCGTGCGAGCTTCTGCGCGTTCGTCATCACGCTGTCGCGAGGGTTCAACTTCAGACCCTTCACGACCTCGTGCTCGAACGGCAGAACCTCCGTGCGCGGGTTGCGTCTGACGACGGCGGCGGCCACGAGTGCCGCCACGTCAACGCAGCGCACGGCCGTCGTCGAGCCCTTTCTGTAGCCCGTCACGGGCGACTGCATCGAGCCCGAAACGTCCGGGAGGACGTAGACCTTGCCGCGCACGCCCGGCACGTTCGAGATGGCCGTCTCCATCGCGTCCTGAAGCGCGTCGCGAACGATGTCGGGCACGCCTTCGCCCGCCGCCGTCGCGTACGCCGACATGAGCTGGTATGGGAAGACTCGCGCCTTCGTCACCTGCTCGGGGTCCGCGAGTCGCCGCGCTACCAGTTCGGCCAGGCCGGGCTGGTTGAATACGCCATGACGCGCGAACGTGTTCAGGTTCATGCGCGTCATCTGCCACGGCGCGCGGCGCGCGATTGCAGTCCACTCGGCCGTGCCGAGTTCGAGCGCGGTGAGCATCTGGAACGGCACGTCGGGCACGAACGTGCGGTCGCCCGCCTTGAACTCCTCGAAGCGTTGCACGACCTCGGGCAGCGCCTCTGGGCGGAAGTCGCGGCCGAGCAGATAGCCGTAGAGCGCTTCACGCTCGGCGTCGCGCGGGCGTGGGTGAACCATCTTGAGCACGTCGGCGAGCGAGGGCGACTGGCCGACGCTCGCGCGGAAGACCGACGCGGCGTCGCGCGCTTCGAGCCACTCGCGCACGAGGCGCTTCGGGGCCGAGCCGAGCGACTTGCGACCCACAACGCCCGAGCGAACGATCTGCACGAAGTTGCGAAGCATCTTGCCGTTGTCCACGACGCGCGGGAACACTAGCGCGAGCAGGCGCACGTCCTTCGCCGCGAGCACCGCGAGCAGTAGCGCGGGCATGTCCTTCATCAGGCCGCGCTCGCGCGCGTAGACCGCGGTCTTCGCGACGAACTCGGGCTCTACCTTCTCGCAGAGTTCGAGCACGACCGAGAGCTGTTCCCGAGCGCCCGCGTAGAAGGTCTGCGTGAGGCAGCCCGTCGCGGCGTACTGCGCGAGCGCCTGCTTCGGCGTCAGTGCGTATGCGGGCGCACCCTCCTCGTTGCGCGCGTTAGTCGCCGGTACGAGCTTGCCCACGAGCGACTTGAAAAGGTTCTTGTTAGCCATCGAAGTTTCTCCCCCTTCGGACAAACCGTGTGCATTCCGACCCCGGAGAAGTCAGTGCATGAGAGCAACGCTGAAAGGGAACCGAAGTGCCTTGAGGGAAAGCGGAAAGGATTGACCACGGAAGCGCAGGGGCACAGCTTTATGCTTCTAGCCGTGCCCCTGTGTCTGCGGTGTTGAGCTATCTCAAACGTTCCAACTCCGGCGGGAGGACTCGAACCCCCATCGTACGCATTAACAATGCGTCGCCTTACCTTTCGGCCACACCGGATTGAAGAGGGCGCGGGGACGGGAATCGAACCCGCCTTCAATTTTGACACGGCTTATGAGACCGCCGTGCACACCAGTGCACATCCCCGCACACGGACTGCGGCGCGGGACTCGAACCCGCACACACTTGCTTACAAGGCAAGCGCTCTCGATTCCATTTGAGCTACGCCGCAAAGGATGGACTGGGAGGGACTCGAACCCTCACGAGAAGTTTGCAGGACTTCTATGCGGCCTTTACATCACCAGCCCGAGGCGGAAGGGCGAAGTAGGAAGGATGAAGGATGAAGGGTGAAGAACCACTGTCTTCAGTTAACCCTTCATCCTTCCCACCTCACCCTTCCAATGGTTGCGGAGGCGGGACTCGAACCCGCGACCCGCGGTTTATGAGACCGCTGCTCTGACCTCTGAGCTACTCCGCGTCGTCGTCTGTTGAGAGCGGGCCTGGCAGGACTCGAACCTGCGGCATCTCGTTTAGAAGACGAGCGCTCTTGTTCCGTCTGAGCTACAGGCCCCTTTGTGTGTGTTAAGGCGATGGTCGGAGTCGAACCGACACGCTTTCGTTTACGAGACGAACGCTCTGCCTGCTTGAGCTACATCGCCGTGTGGAGGTTGGTCGGGGCGGGCAGCCGGTAATAAGTTGAAAGTTGAAAGTTGAAAGTTCAAAGTTCTAAGGCATGCTCTTAACTTTGAACTTGCAACTTTCAACTTTGAACTTCTCAAAGATGGAGGCAGTTGGAGTCGAACCAACATCTATGGCTCTTCAGGCCATCGCTTGCGCCGCGTCAGCTTTACCTCCGCGTGCTTCTTTCAATCGAGACATAGTGTTGTGGAGGGAGAGCGGCCGTCCTGACTCTCCCTCCGCATTCAAGCGAACTCGCGCTGCTCGTCAAGGGGCGTGCCCTCGACGTAGAGGTACTTGCGCCATTCGGGCCGCGACTCCGCGTAATGGCAGAGCAGCACCTCGTCGAGCCCTACGCGCAGCGCAGTCTGTGTCGTCAGAAGCGGCATGCGCGCCTCCTCGGGCGTGCGGCTGCCCTTGCGCGTGTTGCATCGGACGCACGCCGTCGCGAGATTCTCGGGCGTCGAGCGGCCCTGTCGCGAGCGCGGCGTAATGTGATCGAGCGTCAGTTCGTTCGCCGCACGCCGCTCGCCGCAGTACTGGCAGCGGAAGCGGTCGCGCACGAAGATGCGCAGGCGCTTCATGCCCGCCGTCTGTCGTCTACGTCGCACGTTCACGTAACGGCGCAGGCGCACGACCGAAGGCACTTGAAACTCCGCTCGCGTCGAGCGAAGCACGCGACCCGCCTCGTACTCTTCGACGAAGACCGCGCCGCGAATCACTAAGCACATCGCACGCGCAACGCCCACGGTGCCGAGCGGCTCGTACGAGAAATTCAAGAGCAGAACCCTGCCGTTCAGATTCGCCATCCGGGCACCTCCTTTCTGAAGAATTTTCATAGTCAGAACCGCCTGCGGTAGCGAGCAGGTATCAGGTTTCAACAGGCACGCCTTCAACGGAGCTTGCAACCCGCCCGCTACCGCAGGCGGTTCTGACTTGTTCTGTATTTACGTTGGAGGTGCGGGCGGTGTGAGAGTCACCGCGCAGGGTGCGCGGCCCGCCCGCAGTCTGTAAGGCCGTCAGTCGAGGAAGACGACGTTGCGCGCGAACGGGGCTTCGCGCTCCGTGTTCATCGCGACGCGGTGCCGCCCCTTCGTAGCACGGCGGTCTTGTGATACATGTGCCAGACGCGCCCCTTCACGTAGCCTTCGGGGTCGCGCCGGAGAAGAGCACGCGGTCGGAGTCGAACCGACGTTTGAAGGGTTTGCAGCCCGACGCCTTTCCGCTTGGCTACGCGTGCGTGAGAGAAGGCAAAAGGCAGAAGTAAAAAGGCAAAAGGGAAGACGAAGGCATCGCCTGGCTCAGTCTTAACTTTCTCCTTTCTCCTTTTTCCTTGTTCCCTTTTGCCCTCCTTCGTCATGCGGGAGAAGGGAGTCGAACCCTCGGAGCGAGTTTGGAAGACTCGAATGTTACCTGTTACATCACTCCCGCGCTTGAATCTGAAAAGGCGGTGCGGGACTCGAACCCGCAACCTCGTCGTCCGAAGCGACGCGCTCTCGGTTTCCGTTTGAGCTAACCGCCCGCGTGTTGTTGATGGAAGGATGGAGAGTGGACGGCGGGATTTGAACCCGCGTATCCGACATGGCGAGCCGGTGCTTTAGCCAACTAAACTACGTCCACATTTAAAGAAGTCGGAGCGGTGAGAATCGAACTCACGTCGTCTCGCTCCCAAGGCGAGTGCCTGATTATCCCCTAGGCTACACTCCGAAGATCGATGCGCCGCACGGGATTTGAACCCGCAGTCCCCCGATTAAGAGTCGGGTACTCATATCCTTTTGAGCTTCCGGCGCATGAATTGGCGGAGCGGACGAGATTTGAACTCGCGTGGTCTGGATAGACAATCCAGTGCCTGAGCCTCTCGGCCACCGCTCCGTAAAGTTTGGCAGGGCGTGCGAGATTTGAACCCACGTGTGCGCGGCTGAGAACCGCGTGCCTTAATCCGACTTGGCTAACGCCCCATGTTATCAGGATTGGGTTGACCGGCGGGACTTGAACCCGCACCTCCGCGTTCACAGCGCAGCGCTCTACCTTTGAGCTACGGCCAAAGTGAAACTTACGAACAGGGGCGGCGGGACTCGAACCCGCAAAGCCGCTTCGGGCGCTTGAATGAAGGTCAAGCCGCTTTGTCCATTTTGCATACGCCCCCAAGTGTTCTTCATGCGCGCGGAGAGACTCGAACTCTCAACGAGCAGTTTTTAAGACTGCCGCCTCTACCACTTGGGCTACGCGCGCGCCGGACCTGCGTGAACGAATACGGGAGGTGAGATTTGAACTCACATGTGCCGCCTTCTGAGGACGGTGTGTCTGCCATTTGCACCACTCCCGCGTGAATAAGAGTGAACCCGGCACGACTCGAACGTCCGCCCTCAGGCTCCGCAAGCCTGCGCTCTGATCCTTCTGAGCTACGGGTTCAAAGGGAAGGATGAAGTGAGAAGGATGAAGGACGAAAGGAAGGCTTACCTTCATCCTTCCTACTTCATCCGCTCGGAAGCGAAGGCGGTGCGACTCGAACGCACAGGGGCGCGGACGCCCGGCGGCTTAGCACACCGCTGCACTACCGTTTGTGCGACGCCTCCGAAAGCGGAAGGTGTGGGAGTCGAACCCACAGGAGCGTTCTCGCGCTCCGACAGTTTTCGGGACTGCTCGGCATGCCCGTGCCCAACCTTCCTTGTCTGGCAGGGACGCCCGGACTCGAACCGAGAAGTGCGGACTTGGAAACCGCCGGTTTGCCATTAATCTTACGCCCCCTCGCGATGCACCAGGGAGGACTCGAACCTCCACGCCCATTAAAGGGCCACAGCTTTACAGGCTGCTGCCTGACCGTTTCGGCCTCTGGTGCTCAACTCTTATTCGCTAAAAAAACTGATGAAGGCGGGAATCGCACGCGCACACGCGACGCGCAGACACGCGGACGGGCATCTCCCCGCCTTCATCTCCTCAAGGTACTTCGATTGTCAAACAGCAAAAGAAAAGGAGCGGGCCCTTTGGCTTCCCACAGGAAGCAGGCCCGCTCCGTACAAGTCTCTACGAAACTATTTAGAGATTTGGGGAGCGGGAGGCCGCCCCCGCTAAAGTTAAATCTGTATCTGGCTATTATCGAGACGCGTCCCGCCTTCAAGTCTGAAGGCGGGCCTCCGCGTAATTTGACCGCCGGGCTCTTCCGGCAACGCGGCCGGACAGACGGCGACGACGCGACGCGCGCCCCTATACAGGGCGGACGGATGCCATGCGGCCGACCTTCCGGTCGCTCGCGCTCGCTTCGTCATGTTCCGTTTCGTAGTCATCTTTGAGTCCCGTCTCTATTCCGTATCTCGCCCCGCAAATCAGGCGACGATTGTGTATACAACAGACTACTTTATATTGTCAAGCACTTTTTTAAAATTCCTTTCCGAAATTATCCCGACGCCCGGCGCTTCGCCTTGCGGCGTTTGTACCCGAGGGGCGTGTGGGGCGATACTTGGGCGGCGCGTCGGCCGATACTGTTGTAGAGGCTTGCGTGCGTCGCGAGGACTCGATGAGGCCAACAATCGTCGCCGTCGGCGGCTTCACATCCAACTCTGGAAAGACGACGCTCGTCTGCGAGCTGCTCAAACGTCTCGAAGGCTGGGAGGCGATAAAGGTCTCGCGCGGGCACTACCGCTCCTGCGGCAGAGACCCGCACGCGTGCTGCATCAGCCCACTGCTCGGCGAGGAGCCGGTCGTGCGCTCGGGCCGCGCGGAGACGTACGCGCGGGGCAAGGACACGGGACGCTACTGGGACGCGGGCGCGTCGAACGTACACTGGGCGGTCGTGACCGACGGGCAGGTCGGCGAAGGCGTGCGCGCGGCGCTCGAACGCGTCGAGTCGGGGGGCGTCTTGATAGAGGGGAACAGTCTCCTGCGCCACCTTGAGCCGGACTTATTCCTGATGGTCGCGCGGCCCGACGTTCTAAAGATTAAGCCGACCGCGCGCCGCGCGCTCGCGAAGGCTTCGGCGCTGTACGTCTCTTGTGAGGGCGTAGAAGACGAGGGAAGCATGCGGCGCTTCGTCGAGTGGCAGGAGGCGGCGGGGCTCTCTGAAGTCATCTCCGAGCTTCCCACTTACACGCGCGAGGACATCCCGCGTCTCGTCGCGCAGATAGCTTCTCTGCGTATGGCTTCGAGCGAGCGTCTTGAGGCGGGCGGTGCGTCGGCCGCTTGAACAGTCAAACTTTCCACAGACGACTTTCAAGGATGGACGGACGAATATTTCAACTCAACCGCTCCGGCGGCGGCGTGCCGAAGCTCGGCGTGGGCGAAGCATTCCTCGCGGAGACCGGGCTCGAAGGCGACAGGCAGCGCGACCTGCGTTTCCACGGCGGGCCCGAGCGCGCACTATGCCTCTTCCCGCTCGAACTCATACTTGAGCTACAGGCCGAAGGGCATCCCATCTTCCCAGGCTCGGTCGGCGAGAACGTCACAGTCTCGGGCCTCGAATGGGCGCGCATCACGCCCGGCTCGCGCCTCGCGCTCGGCGACGAAGCGCTCGTCGAGATATCGAGCTACACCACTCCCTGCAAGATCATCGCGGCCTCCTTCACCGACGGCGACTTCAAACGCATCTCCCAGAAAGTTCGCCCCGGCGGCGCGCGCCTCTACGCGCGCATCCTGCGCCCCGGCCGCCTCGCCGTCGGCCACGCGGTCAAACTACTGTAAAGTATCTGTTGGCGTGGGCCGCGGCACCTCTTCTCCATACAACGAATAGTTTCATGTGGAGCTTAGAGTCAGGCTGAAATTCTAAGTTCAGAGCTGAACCAGAATGAGACAGAGGGGAAGGCCACCAATTTATAGTGACCTTCCCCTCTGGAATACACCCGGTAGGGCTCGAACCTACGACCTTCTGATTCGAAGTCAGACGCTCTATCCAACTGAGCTACGGGTGCGCGTACGCGCCGAGGATAGCATGGGCGCGCGCCGTCTGTTTAGTGCGCGGGCTGCGGCGCGGTGGCCGGGTTCGCGGACGCCCCCGGCGTCTGGTGATGGAACTCTCGGCGTATGTAGCGGACGAGGCCGTTGATATGTTCGGCGTCGAGCTTCTTCTTGAAGGGCGGCATGTTGTCGCCGCCTTCGGCTATCTGCTCGACAAGCTCCTTGTCGGGGTCTTTGAGGCCGTGCGTGCGCAGGTCAGGCACCTTGACGGTCTTGCCGTCGTTATCGAAGGAGCCGCCCGAGCCGTCGGCCTTGTGGCACTTGATGCACGCGTTCTTGTAGTCGGTCGCGGCCGACGCCAACTCGTCGGGCGTAGCGGATGGCGCGGGCGTCGCGGACGCGGCGGTATTGGCCGCGCGGTTGGCGTTAGTGTTGGACGCCTGCTGGTTGCCGGTGCCGCCGCCGCCGCACGCGGCGGCGATGCATAGAAGCGCGAAGGAGGCGAGCGTAAGCTTGAAGACTCTCATGTCTCTTTGAAGACTCCTGCCCCGTAAGAGAGGCTCTGGTCGGGCATCTTTTGATATAGAAAGCTGCGAGAGTATAGCTTAGGGCGGCGTGCGTTTAAAAGTGCCGCCGAAGCGTGCGCGCGGCGGTTTGCAATCCTGCGCGCGGCGAAGCACAATACGCAGCGTCCGACGGGAGCCGGAAGTCTGAAACCCGCCGCGAAGCCCGCGCGGCGAGCCCCACACGTCCTCCATATAGTTTTCGAGGAAGTAATAAACATGAGCACCGAACACGAGTCAGGCGGGGCGGGGCGTCCGACGCTCCGCCTGGCAGACAAAGCGCCGCGCGAGTCGGAGCAGTCCGAGCACACGGACAAGGCGAAGATAACGCGCCAGTACGTCACCTTCACCTTCTACAAGGCCCGACCCGAGTGGCGCTCGCTCGACGCTCAGGCGAAGCTCGCCGCGCGTCGGGAGTTCGTAGAGGTCTACGACACATACCGCCGCGACCTTCTGATGCACACATACTCCATCGTCGGCCTGCGCTCGAACGTGGACTTCATGCTCTGGCGCATAGGCTACTCACTCGACCCGTTTCAGGAGATGAGCGCGCGGCTGAACGCGACGGCGCTCGGGCGCTACGTGGACGTGTCGCAGTCGTTCCTCTCGATGACGAAGCGCTCGATGTACATAGACAAGGACAACCCCGAGCACGTCGAAGACCGCCTGCACATCGTGCCGGGCCAGTCGAAGTATCTCTTCGTCTACCCGTTCGTGAAGACGCGCGAGTGGTATGGGCTGCCCGTGGAGCAGCGGCAGGAGATGATGGACGAGCACATACGCATCGGCTCGAAGTACCGCTCGGTGAAACTGCACACGACCTACTCGTTCGGACTCGACGATCAGGAGTTCGTCGTGGCGTTTGAGACCGAATACCCGTCCGACTTCCTCGACCTCGTGCAGGAGCTTCGCGAGGCGAAGGCGAGCCGCTACACTCTGCGCGACACGCCGATGTTCACCTGCCGCCAACTCCCGCTCGCCGAGTGCCTCGAAGAGTTGGGCTGAGTCTACAGAACCGCGAACGGTAGTGAGCGGGTATCAAGTTACGCTGAGAGACTTCGTTGCGTAACTTGATACCCGCTCACTACCGTTCGCGGTTCTGTTTTTGCGTTGCGACTCTCAATCGGCGATTATTACCGCATGCTGCATAAGCTCGCGTCGTTCCTCGTCCTTGTTCTCTTTCTGTTACCGCCACACTCGACCGACTTCGCACAGACCGCCTCTCAATCCGCGCCCGACGCTCAGCATCACGAATACCTCTGGTACGAGGCGGAGAACATGGCGGGCGTCTCTCTGGACGCGCGCAACGAGCCGCGCACGAACCCTTCCTGGCAGACTTTGACGCGCGAGCAGTCGCCGGGCTGGGGCATGAACGGGCCGGGCGTCTCGGCCGAGTGGTCGCAGGGCGGCGAGAGCGAGTGGAACTCCGTCGCGGCATCGGCGGACGAGACGCGCGCCGCGCTCACGCAGGAGATAGAAGTCCCGCGCGAAGGCGCGTACAGACTCTGGGCGCGCTACGCGGACTGGGCTGGAAGGACGGAGAACTTCGTCGTGCGCGTGACGCAGGCGGGCAGAGAGGTCATGCGCCGAGAGTTCGGCGCGCGTGCGGTCGTAGACCCACACGACGAGACGAGCATGTACTGGGGCTGGGCGTTCACCTGGGATGGCTCGGACGCGGTCGCGCTGAAGAAAGGCCCCGCGCGTTTATCAATCGAAGTCGAGAGGGCGGCCGAGGCGCGCCGCCATGTGGACTGCGTCCTGCTCACGAACGACCTCGACTACCACCCTGAAGGAAGACGAAAGCCTCCCTTCGCGGCACAACGTGTGCTCGGCGAATGGGCCTCGAAGCGCGCGCCGCTCGCGCCGCTCATGGAGCGAGACACGGCCGCCGCTCAAGCGCCCGCGCTCTGGCGTCGTCAGCCGCTCGCGGGGCGCGACTTCCTTATCCCGTGGAACATCTCGGAGAAGTTCTGGGAGATGTATGACGCGCCGCCCTCAGACCGTCCGCTCTACCCGTTCAACGCCGAGCCCGAAGCGGCGTTCGTAGAGAAGTACAAGGGCGCGCGCGACGTTCCGCTCTTCTCTTCGCCGCTCGTCGTGCCCGTCTTCCACATCAACAACCTCTCGAAGCACCTGCGCGAGGGGAGCGCCTTCCTTCGCTTCATACGCGAGACGCACCTGCCCTTCGCCGTCAACATCAACTACGGCGCGTCCGACTTCCCCGCCGCCGAAGGCGAGGCGGCGTTGAAGCTCTTGAACGGAGAGCTTCGAGGGCAGTTCATCGGTTGGATTTCGGGCGAGAGCATAGGGCACGTCTACCCGGCCGTCGCGGCGGAGTTAACATTGAAGCCCGAGATGACGCGCCGTCAGATGCTCGAAGCCTATCGCGCCGCATACACGCGCGCCCTCGAACAGAAGTGGCAGGGGACGTTCAAAGCGAACGCGGGCGCGATGTGGCCGGAGCTTATACCGGCGCAGTCAACCTCAAGCACCTCATTCGCGCACGCGCTCGCCTCCTGGGGCGTGCGCACGCTCGGCATGGAGACCGCCGCGGTTCAACCCTCGACGGCCATGCGCATAGCCTTCACGCGCGGCGCGGCGCGGCAGTACGGCGCGAACTTCCTCTACTACCACGCGCCCAACTTCGGCGACACCGCGACGACCTTCACCGTCGCGCAGAACTTCGCGGGGCCGGACTACTTCCTCCATTCGCGCTACGGCACGACGATGGGGCCGTCGCTCTCCTGGTACAGAAAAAATTACTACCTCTACTACATGGCGGGCGCGTCGGCCGTCTACCTCGAACAGGGGCACGACCAGTTCTTCAAGCCGGGGCCGGGCGAGCACCCTTTCCAACTGAACCCCCTGGGTCGCATCACAGACGAGTTCGTGCGCTTCGCGGAGAAGCACACAGAGCGCGGCACGCCCTACACGCCCGTCGCCTTCCTCTTAGACCCCGCGCACGGTTGGGACATGACCGACTGGCCGCAACTCCCCCTCGGCGTCTCGCCGATTAATCGAAGCGACCGAGCGCTGCGCGAGCTGTTCCAGGCGGCCTACTACCCGGCCGCCGTTGACGAGGGCGAGCCCGCGACCGCCGACCGGCAGGCGTTCACCAACGCGACCTTCGGAGACATCTTCGACGTGCTCGTCGCCTCGGAGCAGAAGGCCGAGGCTTTGGACGCGTACCGCGCGGTCATTGTCGGCGGTCGCGTCGAATGGACTCCCGCGTGGAGCCAGCGGCTCAAGGCTTACGCGCAGAAGGGAGGCACGGTTGTTCTAAACGCGGCGCAGGTCAAAGGACTTCCCGACGAACTTCTCGGCGTGCGCCCTCTCGGCTCGACGGCCGAAGCCGACGACGCGGTCTGCACGGCGCAGGGCGAGACGCGCGCAGACCTCTCGGGTCAGGTCTACCGTTACGAGCGCGTCGAAGCGCGCGGCGCGGAAGTGCTGATGAAGACTCCGCAGGGAGACCCTCTCGTCACCGTCAACCGCGTCGGGCGCGGCCGCGTCGTCTTCGTCGCCGTGCCCGACCTTTTAGGATTGGACGAGCGCCTCGTGCCCGCGGCGGCGCACACGCTCGCGCACCTGCTCGCGGACGCGACACCCCTGCAAGTGCGCGGCGACATTGAATACCTGGTCAACCGAAACTCGCGCGGCTGGGTCGTCACGCTCATAAACAATCGCGGCGTATACAAGCCTCAGCAGGGGCTCGCGCAGGTGAACCGCTCGGAGTCGGCGGGGGTCTCGATAGAACTTTCCGGCCCTGAGTTTCAGTCGGCGAGCGAGTGGACGCAGGACGCGCCTTTGAAGAGGTCGCGGGAAGGGAACACGGAGCGCGTCTCAATCGAAGTTCCGCCGGGCGGCGTGCGCATAGTCGAACTGGCAGTGCGTTAGGCGCTGCGGGCCGATTTGCTTCGGGCGATTCTTTCTTTTAGGATAGCGCGTCTTTCTTCAGGAAGGATTTCATGCGGGAGCAGCCGGAGGGGTTAGAGTCTCTTGACAGTCGCGCGACACTACACGATAAGCGGCGAGGTGCAGGGCGTCGGCTACCGCTACTTCGCGCAGCGCATCGCGGCGCGCCATCAGGTGACGGGCTACGTGCGCAACCTCTCGGACGGCCGCGTCGAAGTCCACGCCGAAGGGACGCCCGAGGGCGTCGAGGGCTTCAAGCACGACCTCGCCGCAGGCCCGCAACACGCGCGCGTCGAACAGGTCGAAGAGGTCAGCGTCGAGCCGACCGGCACGTACAAGAATTTCAGAATCGAAAGGTGAGGGAGCACTCAGCACTCGGCTTAAAACCTTCGTGCTCTTTGCTACTACTTCGTGCCCTTCGCGGTTAAAGCGTACGAACTTAAACGCAAAGCACGCGAAGAAGACGCGAAGGTCGCGAAGGGTCTTAAGCTGAGTGCTGAGTGCTGACCGCTGAGAGCTTACAAATGGATCATCTCAAGTCGCTCATACGCGAGGTGCCCGACTTTCCGAAGCCGGGAATAAACTTCTACGACATCACGACGCTCTTGAAGCACCCCGAAGGCTTCCGCGAAGTCATCGACGCGCTCGCCTCCGAGTTTAGAGACGAGCGCGTTGACGCGGTCATAGGCATTGAGGCGCGCGGCTTCATCTTCGCACCCGCGATGGCTTACCAACTCGGCGCGGGCTTCGTCCCGGCGCGAAAGCCGGGCAAGCTCCCCTCGGAGTGCGCGACCGTCTCCTACGACCTCGAATACGGTCAGGACGCGCTTCAGATGCACCGCGACGCGGTCGGCGCGGGCCACCGCGTAGTCATCGCAGACGACCTCCTCGCCACGGGCGGGACGGCCTCGGCGGTCGTCCGGCTCGTCGAAGAGATGGGCGGCGAGGTCGTGGGCCTCGCCTTCGTCGTTGAGCTTGAGTTCCTCTCCGGCCGACAGCGCCTCGAAGGCCACGACGTGCGCTCGCTCATCAAGTACCAGTCCTGAACTCCACAGACCAACCTCGACTGACGCCGCACGCCGAGCCGCACGCCGCTAGACTCTCCGGCCGCGCGTCTGTTAACTTTCCCCCACAGCGCTCCCGTAGCTCAGTGGATAGAGCACTCGCCTCCTAAGCGAGGGGTCGCAAGTTCAAGTCTTGCCGGGAGCATTCAAACTTTCGCCGTACATAGAGGGCTTCGCGGCCCTCTTTTTTGCTTTGGGGTCTCGAATCTGAACTTTCAAATCCCCGGCGGGTGAGTGCCATGAAGTTGAAGACGGTCTATCTCGTCCTGTGCGTGCTCGGGGCCGTGCTGCCTCTGTGGCAGTTGTCGCCGTGGCTGGCGGCGAACGGCTTGGACGTGCCGCTGCTCTTCCGGCAGCTCTTCGCGGATCGCGTGGGCGCGTTCTTCGGCGTGGACGTGATCGTGTCGGCCTTCGTGCTCGCGGTCTTCGTCGTGGGTGAAGGCTCGCGCGTGCGCCTGCGCTGGCTGGCGGTCGTGGCGACGCTCGCGGTCGGGGTCTCGTTGGGGTTACCACTCTTCCTATACATGCGCGAGCGTGAGTCTGAGCGTCGAACGGCCGAAGCTTGATGGGTCGAACTTTTGTGTTGACCGGCGCGGCGTGCTGTTATACAAGTTGCGTTAGACGGACTCTAACAACAGACGAAAGTGAGAGGAGGGCGACATGAGTATCGGTCTCATTCTGCTCATCATCCTGATAATTCTGCTCGTAGGCGCAGCGCCGACTTGGCCCTACAGCCGCGGCTGGGGATACTACCCGAGCGGCGGCCTCGGCCTTCTGCTGCTAATCATAATCATCCTCCTGCTGATGGGGCGCATCTAGCGCAAGCCGGAAGACCGCACACGCCGCGCACGCGTCGCGCACATTCCGACGCGCCGTTGCAGGTCTGTCTACGTGCGCGCGCACGCGTTGCTTGAGTTCGCGCTCATAACCTCCGCGCGACTGCGTCCGACGCCTCACACGCGAGAACAAAAGTATTGTCTTCGACGCGGCTTCCGTGTATCATCCCGCAGGTTGGACATCTTCTCGCGGGTGAAACACACATGTTCTCATACTCGAACGTCGAAGAGATTCTCAGGCCCGATTGCACGACGAACTGGGAGCGCCCGCTCTTCATGGCGGCAGTCTCGGCGGGATTCCCTTCGCCCGCGGAGAGCTACATAGAGGGGCACCTCGACTTGAACCGCTACCTCATCAAGCACCCGGTTGCGACCTTCTACGTACGCGTCTCGGGCGACTCGATGACGGGCATCGGCATTCACCCAGGCTCCATACTCGTCGTCGATAGGCACGTCGAGGCGGACGACGGCGACATAGTCATCGCGCGCATCAACGACGAACTCTGCGTCAAGCGCCTGCGCCTCAGCCGGGGCCGCATCTGGCTCATGCCCGAGAACGACAAGTACCAGCCAATCGAGGTCATCGAGAGCATGGACTTCGAGGTCTGGGGCCGCGTCATGCACGCGATAAGAACATACTGAAGAAGGCAGAAGTAAGAAGGAGAAAGGGAAGACGGCAAGACAGCGCGGCACTCATCCTTGATAGAGGATGAGTGCCGCGCTTCTTGTTCTTACTTTTGCCTTTCCGCCCTGCGGAGTCGTGCGACTTCGTCGAGGATGCGGTGGGCCGCGTCGAGTTTGGACATGAGTGGGAGCGTGTCGGGGTGTTCGCGGTCGCGGGTTATGAGCGTGATGACGTTCGTCTCTTTGTCGAAGCCCGCGCCGTGCTGCGTGAGGTCGTTTGCGACGACGGCGTCGAGGTTCTTGCGTTCGAGCTTTGCTCGCGCGTTCTCGACGACGCTTTCGGTCTCGGCGGCGAAGCCTACGACGAGCAGGCCGTCGCGGCGAGTGCGCGAGACCTCTTCGAGTATGTCCCGCGTCGGCTCAAGCGTGAGCGTCAACGCCTCTCCGGTCTTCTTCAACTTGTTCATGGCCCTCGACGCGGGGCGGTAGTCCGCGACGGCCGCCGCGGCTATGAAGACTGAAGCGCCCGCCGCGACCTCGCGCACAACGGCATCGAGCATCTCCGCAGCGGACAGAGCGCGCACGACGCGCACGCCTCGCGGCACGTCCGCACTCGTCGAACCCGCGACGACCGTCACCTCCGCGCCGCGCGCGCGCGCGGCCTCGGCCAGCGCGAAACCCATGCGCCCCGAAGAGTGGTTCGAGATGAATCGCACGGGGTCTATCTCTTCGCGCGTCCCGCCCGCCGTGATGAGCACGCGCTCTCCCGCGAGGTCTACAGAGCGCGCGTTCCTCTCCCTCAACATCTCCAGAGCGGCGGCGACGATTATCTCAGGCTCGCTGAGTCTTCCGGGGCCAATCGTGCCGCAGGCCATCTCGCCCGCGTCCGGCTCGACGATGCGTACGCCGTCGGCTCGAAGGCGCGCGAGGTTGCGTTGCGTGGCGGGGTGCAGGAGCATCGTCGTGTTCATCGCGGGCGCGACGAGCACGTGCGCGTTCGACGCGAGGTAGGTCGAAGTCAGGAAGTCGTCCGCGATGCCGTTCGCGAACTTGGCGATGATGTTGGCCGTCGCGGGCGCGACGACGAAGAGGTCAACGGTCTGCGAGAAGGTTATGTGCGCGATGGGGTCTGGGTTATCGGGCGCGTAGTCGTCAACGACGACGTGCGAGCCCGAGAGCGCGCGAAACGTGAGCGGCGCGACGAACTCGCACGCACGCTTCGTCATCCCTACGCGTACGTCGCAGCCCGCGCGCTGCAAGCCGCGCAGGACTTCGACCGCCTTGTACGCGGCTATCCCGCCCGACACGCCGAGCGCGACGCGCCTGCCCACGAACTCGCCGCCGCGCACGCTCCCGGACTCTTTCGATTCAAAGGACGACATAAGGAGTCTTAAAACCTTTGAGGCTTCCCGTACTCTCGCGCCTTGAATGTAGCACCGCGCGCGCGGCACGCGCAATTTTGAGGACTCAAGCGCGCGGCTCCCGTCGTTCAAGACCCTTACTCGCGCATACGCGGCGCGCGCGTCGAAGTTGTGCTAAGATTTGTCGCGTCGAACCCCCCGCGATTCCAGACGAGAGAGTGCGAGTTCGCCGAGACGGCCGCGCGGCACGTTTGTGTAGAGAGTAGATGAGAGTGTTGAGAGCAGAGGGACGTTTGTTAAGGCTTCTGGCCGTGGCCTTCGCTTTGTGCGCGGCATCTTCGGCCGCCTTCGCGCAGCACGCGCGGCGCGCGCACGAAGACGAGGAGTTCGGGCCGAACGTGCGCGCATACCTCGGCTACCTACGCAACGAGCAGGAGGTCGTAGACGACCGCGCGAGCCGTCAGGAGATTCGGCGCGAGTACTACCTGCACAATTCAAACAGAATTTACGCGCTCAAGCAGATGGCGCTCCGCATCGCGCGCGAGAACAAGAGCGACTACCTCCCCGAGCTTGAGGCGGTCTCGCAACCCGAGTTGGATCAGCTCTTCGAGAGTCCGCCGAAGGCCGCAGACCTTCAGGTCGGCACGACGCTCGAATATAAGTTCAAATTCCTCGGCGCAATAGCGGCGCGCGGCGAGCGTTTCTACCTCTTCGCAAGGCTCGACCCTTACGAGCAGGCCGAAGAGCGCAAGAAGGCATCAACGGCTGCGCCGCAGCCGAACGCGCACGCAGCGACCGCGAGCCCTTCGCCGACGCCGTCGGCCAACGCGCGGCCGCGCCGCGTCACTTCTCCCTGAAGGCTCTCTTTTAAGACTCAAGACACGATGGGCCAGACTTCACTCTTTGACGCGGAGAAGACAGCGGGCGTCGTTGACGCCGAGCGAGTCGTGCTCTACGCGCTCGGAGATTTTCAGGCGCGCGGCCTTGCGCTCGCCGGGCGAGACCTACCGCTCGACCGTCTGCGCGGAGCGCTCCGCCGCGCGGCCGAAGTCTTCGGCGTCGAAGAGCTTGGAGACGAGCAGGCTGCCGCGGCCTTCGGTGCACTCGGCGCGTCGGTGCGGCGAGTGCCGACCTTCTTCGCGAAGCACCCCTTCCGCGTCGTCGTCCGCGAAGAACTCGCCGAACGCGCGCGACTCTTTCTGCAAGAGACGAAGGACGCGGGCTAAAGTCAGGCTCGCTCTCGTCAATCGTCAATCCGCCTTCACAAAGAATTAATTTGCGCGCTAAAAGGCCGTCTGTTAACATCCGACCCAAGTTTCCCAAGCTCAACAAAGAGTTACAGCTTCTCGCGTGTGAGGTGTCGGGTCGAGGTATGGTCGCGGACAAAAGCCGCCGAAGGTTTCTCGAAGGCGTGAGCGCGGCTGCGCTCGCCTCGGGCATCGCCACGCACACCTTCGCGGGCGCTCCGCAAGAGAAGTCGGGCAGCGCGACTAAGAGAACTTCCGCGCTCAAGCCCTTCGGCTTCGTCATACACGGCGGCGCGGGCACAATCGAGCGCAGCCGCATGACGCCCGAGCGCGAGAAGGCTTACCGCGACAAACTGACCGAAGCGCTGCGCGCGGGCTTCGACGTTCTTAACAAGGGCGGCGCATGTCTCGACGCAGTGGTCGCCGCCATAACGCTTCTCGAAGATTCGCCGCTCTTCAACGCGGGCAAGGGCGCGGTCTTCACGAACGCGGGGACGAACGAGCTGGATTCGTCAATCATGGACGGCCGCACGCTCAAGGCGGGCGCGGTCGCGGGCCTCAAGAGAGTTAAGAATCCGATTCTGCTCGCGCGCCTCGTGATGGAGCAGTCGCCGCACGTCATGATGACGGGCGAGGGGGCCGAAGTCTTCGCCACGCAGAAGGGCGTCGAGTTGGTTGACCCGAAATATTTCTACACAGAGGAGCGCTGGCAGCAGTTACAGAAGGCGAAGGACGCGGAAAAAAATCCGCCGTCGAAGCGCTCTAAGCTCGAAATGGAGGCGACCCCTTTGAAGGATGCATCCGCCTTCGATGAGCACAAGTTCGGTACCGTCGGGGCCGTCTGCCTCGACCGCGCGGGGAACCTCGGCGCGGGGACTTCGACGGGCGGGACTACGAACAAGAGGTTCGGGCGCGTAGGCGACTCGCCAATCATCGGGGCCGGAACCTACGCCAACAACGAGACTTGCGCCGTCTCCTGTACGGGCGACGGCGAGTATTTCATACGTGCGGTCGTCGCACACGACATCTCCGCGCAGATGCAGTATGCGGGGAAGACCTTGGCGCAGGCGGCGAAGTCAACGCTCGAAAAGGTCGCCAAAATCGGTGGGACTGGCGGACTCATCGGCATCGACCGGCAGGGCAATTTCGCGTTGCCCTTCAACACTTCCGGTATGTATCGCGGTTGGATTGGGCCCGATGCGGAGCCGCATGTGCTAATATACGGAGACTAGCTTGCGGCACTCTTCAGCCAAGCCCCATCGGTCACAAAAAAGTGTCGAAAAATAAGGGTTGACAAAAGGGCGGTCTTGCCGCAAATTGTTGAAAAATCGTTGAATTCACCCAAATGTTTATTGACACGCGGGCCGGATTCGTGTAAAAAAGCCGAGGTATTTTGAAGCCCACAGTGGCTCTCATGCCTGCTTTTATGAGACAACCGCGCGGGCTATACCGAGACGGGTTGGCGAGAAAAAGAAATAACAAATCGTCTCAAGAGTGAGCCTTCAGAGTCACTAGAACCACAAGGCTTGCAGCGCGCTCTCTAAAAAATTGACAGTTTCACCTACGGGAGGAGTAAGTAATGACTAGCAGAACTTGGAGCCGTACGCCCATCACGCTCGCCTTGGCGCTCGCCATCCTGTGCACATACTCGATGGTTGGATTCGCCGCTCCGCAGCAGGGGCAGACCGGCCCGACCGGCGACCTCTCTGTCGTCGGCGAGGTGTCGGTCAACGGCACGAGCGCCATCTCAGGCGCGACCGTTTTCTCCGACAGCACTGTCACGACCGCGCAGAACTCTAGCGCCGTCGTCAGCCTCGGCAAGCTCGGCCGCGTCGAAGTGCTTCCTAATTCGAGCCTCAAGCTGAGCTTCACCGAGACGGGCGTCAGCGGAATGCTCTCGCAGGGCCGCGTGCGCGTCTCGTCCTCGTCCGGCGTCTCGGCCACCGTCACCACCAAGGACGGCGCGGCGGTCGCGGACAACAACCAGCCGAACGTCTTCATGGTTGACGTTGAGTGCGGCAACACGGTCGTCTCCACGCAGTCGGGCCGCGTCGAACTCCGCGCGGGCAACAGCGTGAAGCAGATCGCGGCGGGCGGTCAGGATACGGCCGGCTCGGCCACTCCCGGCACTCGCTGCACCCGCTTCCAGCAGCCCGAGATGCACGGCCTCGGCGGCGGTGCCCTCGCGGCGCTCCTGCTCGCGGCTGGCGGCGCTGTCGCGGCGGCCATCATCGCGGCGACGCAGAACAACGACTTCAACTTCGGCGGCAACCCGGTCGTCATCAGCCCCTCGCGCTAAGGCCGAGGCTCTCTAGATTGGGCTCCCAGTTGTGCCGTGGGCGCGGCCGGGCGGTCGCCATCCCCACGACTCCAAACCTTTGCGGGTCACGCGCATTTAGGCGCCGCGTGACCCGCAACCTTTTGTCTGAGATAATCGGCCCGCGGTGTTTCATCTCGCCTCTACAGAGGGCAACTCAAGCAAGATGCAGATAGCGGTAATCGGGACGGGCTACGTCGGACTTGTGACGGGGGCCTGTTTTGCGGAGTTCGGCACTTCGGTCACGTGCGTGGACGTTGACGCGGACAAGATTGCGCGCCTCAACAACGGGCAGATTCCAATCTACGAGCCGGGCCTCGACCAGATAGTCTCGAAGAACAAGGCTGCGGGGCGACTCAACTTCACAACCGACGTGCGCGCGGCCGTCGAGCAGTCTCTCGTAATCATCCTCGCCGTCGGCACCCCGCCGAAGGACGACGGCTCGGCCGACCTCTCGTTCATCGAGGCGGCGGCGCTCGACGTGGCCCGCCACATGAACGGCTACAAGGTCATCGTCACCAAGTCAACGGTGCCGGTCGGTACGGGCGAGCGCCTCCGGCGACTCATACGCGAGCAGCAGCAGAAGTTCGACTTCGGCATAGTCTCGAACCCCGAGTTTCTTCGAGAGGGCGCGGCCATAGACGACTTCATGCGCCCAGACCGCGTGGTCATAGGCAGCCGCGACGAGGCGGCCGTCGCAATCATGCGCGACCTATACCGCCCGCTCTACCTCATCGAGACGCCCGTCGTCATCACCTCGCTCGAAGCGGCGGAGCTTACGAAGTATGCGGCCAACGCATTCCTCGCGACCAAGATCTCCTTCATCAACGAGGTGGCGAACCTCTGCGACCGCATCGGCTGCGACGTGCACGACGTTGCACGCGCGATGGGCATGGACAACCGCATCGGGCGCTACTTCCTGCACCCCGGCCCCGGCTACGGCGGCAGTTGCTTCCCGAAGGACACGACGGCGCTACTCTCCGTTGCGAAGGAGTACGGCGGCGAGTCGCTCATCGTCGGGGCGGCCGTCGAGGTCAACGACGCGCAGAGGCTTCGCATGGTCGAGAAGATAGAGCGGCTGATGGGCGGCGACGTGAGCGGCAAACAGGTGGCCGTGCTCGGGCTCTCCTTTAAGCCCGAGACCGACGACATGCGCGAAGCGCCATCCGTCGACATCATACGCGCTCTCATGGAGAGGGGCGCGCGCGTGCGCGCTTACGACCCCGTGGCGGTGGAGCAGGCGAAGAAGGTTCTGACGGACGTGGAGTACGCCTCGGACGAGTACGAAGCCGCGAGTGGCGCGGACGTGCTCCTCTTCATGACCGAGTGGAACCAGTTCCGCGCGCTCGACATGCAGAAGATAAAGGGGCTCATGCGCGCGCCGCGCATAGCAGACCTGCGAAACATCTACGAGCCGCAGAGGATGAGGGAACTCGGCTTCGACTACGTCGGCGTCGGAAGGTGAGATAAAGCGGTCAGCATTCAGCTTTCAGCCGACCCCTTTGCGTCTTCGCGCCTTCTTCGCCTTCTTCGCGGTTAGAGAATCAAAGCTTGAACGCAGAAGCCGCAAAGGCTTTAAGCTGAGTGCTGACCGCTGAGTGCTGACAGCTTACAAATACCAATGACTCTTTCCGGGACTTATCTCGTGACCGGGGGCGCGGGCTTCATCGGCTCGCACATCGCGGGGGCGCTCTCCCAGTCGGGGGCGCGCGTACGCGTGCTCGACGACCTCTCCACGGGCCACGCCGAGAACCTCGAAGATATAGGCGGGCGCGTCGAGTTCGTGCGCGCGGGCCTGCTCGACGCGGACGCGCTCGCGCGCGCGCTCGAAGGCGTCGAGTTGGTCTTCCACGAGGCGGCGATACCGAGCGTGCCGCGCTCGGTCGAGAACCCCGAGGAGACGCACCGCGCATGCGTCGAGGGCACGTTCGCGCTGCTCGTCGCGGCGCGCGCGGCCGGAGTCCGCCGCGTTGTCTATGCGGCGTCCAGTTCCGCGTACGGCGACCAGCCCACGCTCCCCAAAGTCGAGGACATGGCCCCGCAGCCCTTGAGCCCTTACGCCGCGGCGAAGCTCGTCGGCGAATACTACTGTCAGGTCTGGGCGCGAACTTACGGCTTCGAGACCGTCTCCTTGCGCTACTTCAACGTCTTCGGCCCGCGTCAAGACCCCGGCTCGCAATACTCCGGTGTCATCTCGCGCTTCATCGCGGCACTGCTCTCGGGCGAGCAGCCCGTCATCTACGGCGACGGCGAACAGTCGCGCGACTTCACATACATCTCTAACGTCGTTGACGCGAACCTACGCGCGGCCGAGACGACGCGCGGCATCGGCGAGGTCATAAACGTCGCGACGGGCAAACGCGCGACGCTCAACGAACTGCTCGAAGTGTTGAAGGGGATTACGGGGAAGACGGATGTCTCGGCCGACTACCGCGAGGCGCGCGTCGGCGACGTTCGACACAGCCTCGCTGACATCACACGCGCGCGCGAACTGCTCGGCTACGAGCCGACGGTCGGACTCGAAGAGGGACTTCGGAAAACTATCGAGTGGTGGACGCAGAGCCGATACGCGAAGTAAGTCAGAAGTAAAAAGGCAAAAGTTAAGAGGGTGATGAGAGTAAGGCTTACTCTCATCACCCTCCGTTTAGAACAGAGCGGCCTTCATCAATCAACGTTGATGAAGGCCGCTCTTCTTTCCGTCTTAACTGTTGCCTTTTGCCTTAACCTTCAAAGAGCTTCTTGAGACTCTCCGTGTAGGGCGGGCGGGCGACGCCGCGGTCTGTGATGATGGCGGCGATGAGGTCTGCCGGGGTCACGTCGAAGGCGGGGTTTTGAACGACGACGCCTTCGGGAGAGAGACGATGTTCCCGCACGTGCGTGACCTCGCGCGGGTCTCGCTCCTCAATCGGAATCTGCTCGCCCGTGGGGGTCGAGAGGTCTACGGTCGAGACGGGCGCGGCGACGTAGAAGGGTATCGAGTGGCGGCTCGCGAGGACGGCGACCATGTAGGTGCCTATCTTGTTCGCGGCGTCGCCGTTGGCCGCGATGCGGTCGGCCCCGACGACGACGCAGTCAACCTTGCCCTGCTTCATCACGTGGCCCGCCATGTTGTCCGTGATGACGGTGACCGGAATCTCGTCCTTCTGCAACTCCCAAGCGGTGAGGCGCGCGCCCTGAAGGAACGGACGGGTCTCGTCGGCGATGACTGCGACCCGCTTGCCCGCGTCGCGCGCGCCGCGGATGACGCCGAGCGCCGTGCCGTAGTCGCCCGCGGTGGCGAGCGCGCCCGCGTTGCAGTGCGTCAGCACGGTCGAGTTGTCGGCGATCAGTTCGCCGCCGAAGCGTCCGAGCGCGCGGTTCGACTCGATGTCCTCGTCGAAAATTTTGCGCGCTTCGTCGATGAGCTGGCGTTTTATATCTTCGGCGAGCGCGCCCTCGGCCTTCGCGCGTCGGAAGCGTTCGCGCATGCGCTCGATGGCCCAGAAGAGGTTGACGGCCGTCGGGCGGGTCGCGCCCGTCAGCTCGCAGAAGTAGTCGAAGTCGTGTTCGAGGTCGGCGACGGACGTTCCGACCGACTGCATCGTCCCCAGAGCGATTCCCATCGCGGCCGAGACGCCGATTGCGGGCGCGCCGCGCACGACCATCGCCTTGATCGCTTCCGCGACCTCCTCGCACGAGCGCAGCGTGAGGTACTTCTCTTCGTTGGGCAGGAGCCGCTGGTCGATCATGCGGACGCCCTCGTCCGTCCACTCGACGGTCTTAATCATCTCGTTTGTCTCTCCGTGTTCTCACTTATGAAGGCTGACGGCCCGCGCATGCGCGCAACGCCCGCCGCGAATGTATGACGCGCCATCTTAAGGGAGCGCGGAGGCGGCGGGCAAACGCGTGTGCGTCGCCGCCGGTTCAAACTCCGCCGTTGCGGCGCGGATTAACGCGGCGGCGCTCTAAGTAAAAAGGCGCGAGGCGAAGTCTTTTAAACTTCGCCTCGCGCCGCTTTCGAGTTCGTCAAAGTGACGGTGGGCCGACGCGCGCGTGCGCTTAGCCCCTGCCGTCCAGGTCGGCCCTCGTCAGGAATCCGCCGGCGAGGAAGACGACGCCGAGCAGTATGTGCACGACGTGATCCATCGTGCCGAGGTGTAGGCCGAGGCCCGCGAGCGCCTCGAACATGCGGTCGTCGCCGGTGCCGAGCAGGAAGCCGCAGATGCCGAGCAGCCCGTAGACGACGCCGAAGATGATGCAGAAGAGGCGTGCTGCCGAGAGCGTCCCGGCGAACCCGAAGTAGAGCGCGATTGCGCCCGAGATGATATGGACGAGATTGTGTGTGAGACTCAGGTGTGTGCCGAGGAAGCCGGGTGAGACGAACCCGATCAGCCCGACCAGAATGAACACGACGCCGAGAATCTTACAGACGGTTTTCGCCATGGCTTTGTAGTTCCTCCTTGGGAAGAAAAGGTAGAGGGCGGGCGGCCCAAGCTTCGGGCTCGTATCCCCGCCTGCTTCGGTTGCCCTTCACGCGTGCGGGCGAATGTATATCACAAATCGCTAAACGGATGTACGGATTTATTTGCCGTTCGGATGTCGAGGCTCGCGCGCCCCACGCCCCGCCTGTTTGGGCGCGCTCTTTGGCCTTTGCTATACTCGCCGCGAAAGGCAGAAGGCAGAAGGCGGAGAGCAGAGGGCAGACAAAACTCCGCCGTCAAAAATTAACAGATCAACTTCTCAACGTTCTCGAAGCGGAGCGGCTGCCTACTGCTCTCCGCCTTCCGCCTACTAAACTTATGAAATCTGGATGGGAGGCCGTCATCGGCCTTGAGATTCACGCACAGTTGAGCACCGAGTCGAAGATTTTCTGCGGGTGCTCTACGCGCTTCGGCGACGAGCCGAACTCGAACACGTGCCCGGTCTGTCTGGGCCTGCCCGGCGCGCTCCCAGTCCTCAACCGCCGCGCGGTCGAGTTGGGCGCGCGCGCGGCGCTCGCCCTGGGCTTGCGCGTCAACGAGGTCTCGATATTCTCGCGCAAGAACTACTTCTACCCGGACTTGCCGAAGGGCTACCAGATTTCGCAGTACGACCGGCCGTTCTCGGAGGCGGGTC
Source organism: Pyrinomonadaceae bacterium (assembly GCA_045807805.1). Taxonomy (GTDB): domain Bacteria; phylum Acidobacteriota; class Blastocatellia; order Pyrinomonadales; family Pyrinomonadaceae; genus QHXN01. The sequence continues at coordinate 27,035 of JBJMGR010000114.1, forward strand.
TTCTCGAAATCGTGACGGCCGAGCGCGACGAGGGCGGGCACGCGCGCGAGTGGCGGCCGATGCAGGTACGCATCACACGCCTCCACCTCGAAGAGGACGCGGGCAAGAACGTCCACGAAGGTCTGCCCGAGACGAACCGATACTCCTACGTTGACCTGAACCGCGCCGGGACGCCGCTCGCGGAGATTGTCACCGAGCCCGACTTTCGCACGTCCTGGGAGGCTTACGACTACGTCAACCACGTGCGGCGCGCTTTGCAGTGGGTCGGAGCATCGGAGGCCGACATGGAGAAGGGGAATCTACGCTGCGAGGCTAACGTCTCCGTGCGACGCGTCGGAGAAGAGAAGTTCGGGACGAAGGTCGAATTGAAGAACTTGAACTCCGTGCGCTTCATGCAGCGCGCGATTGAGTTCGAGATAGAGCGACAGATTGCGCTCATCGAGTCGGGCGGGAAGGTTTCGCAGGAGACGCGCCTTTGGGACGAGCGCGCGAACGAGACGCGCGTGATGCGCTCGAAGGAGGAGGCGCACGACTACCGATACTTCCCAGAGCCGGATTTGCAGCCGCTCAAGGTCGAGTCCGAGTGGGTCGAGCGGATTCGCTCCGCGATGCCCGAGCTGCCGGACGCGCGACGCAAGCGCTTCATGGAGCAGTACGAGCTTTCGTTCAACGACGCGGCGCTCCTCGTGCGCGACCGCTCGCTCGCGGACTTCTACGAGCGCGCGGCGGCCGCCTCGAACGCACGCGGCGCGGCGAACTGGCTCAAGGGCGAGTTGCTGCGCGAGTTGGACGCGGCGGGCGTAGCGGCCGACGCTTCGCCCGTCTCGCCGGAAGAGTTGGGCGCGCTCGTGCGCGCGGTCGAGGAGGGGCGCATCAGCGGCAAGCAGGGCAAGGACGTGCTTGCCGAAATGTTCGCGACGGGCAAGGGCGCGCAGGCCGTCATCGAAGATAAGGGGCTCGCGCAGATGTCCGACGCAGGAGAGATAGAGAAGATCGTCGCGGACGTGCTCGCATCGAACCCGCAGCAGGTCGAGGCATACCGCGGCGGCAAGGAGGCGCTCTTCGGCTTCTTCGTCGGGCAGGTGTTGAAGGCTTCAAAGGGCAAGGCGAATCCGAAGGTGGCGGGCGAGCTTTTGAAAGAGAAGCTGAAAGCGGAATAACAGATGGACTACAAGGGGAAGACGGCCGTCGTCACAGGCGGCACGAAGGGCATCGGGCGCGCGATTGCGGAGGCGCTCGCGCGCGAAGGGATGAACGTCTGCGTCGGGGCGCGGAGCATGGATGAAGTTAATCAGACCGTGCGCGAGCTTGAAGGCTTGAATGTTAGCGCGACGGGCGCGGCGTGCGACGTGCGAGTCAATGAAGAGTGCGAAGCGCTCATCGCACACGCGGTCGAAGAGTTGGGCGGCGTTGACGTGCTCGTAAACAACGCGGGCGTAGGGCTCTTCAAGCCCGTCGAGGAGACGACGCCCGAAGAGTTCCGCGCAGTCCTTGAGACGAATCTGTTCGGCGTCTTCTACTGCTGCCGCGCTGTTCTCCCGGAGATGAAGCGTCGCGGCGGCGGCTACATCATCAACGTCTCTTCGCTCGCGGGCGCGAACCCGCATCCGCGCATGGCTGCATACAACGCGTCGAAGTTCGCGCTCAACGGCTTCAGCGAGGCGTTGATGCAGGAGGTCAGGCACGACCGGATAAAGGTCAGCTACGTCATGCCCGGCTCCGTCAACACGGAGTTCGGCGGCGGCGAGGTGAGCGACGAGCGCGCGTGGCAGTTGCAGCCCCCTGACGTTGCGCGCGTCGTCTCAGACCTCTTGCGCCACGACGAGCGAAGCCTTCCGAGCCGCGTCGAGATACGGCCGTCGCGCCCACCGAAGAAGTGAGGGTTTGAGTTGAAGACGAGCATTAGCCTCACGCTTATCTGCATCGCTCTGCTCGCGTCCGGCGCGCGGGCGCAGACCACGGCCGTGGGCCAGACGGGCGGCGCGCCAGCAAAGGCCGAGTCTTCGCCCGCGCTGGAAGAGGCGGCGCGCCTGACCGAAGAGGTCGTCAAGCTGTACGCCGTGGGCAAGTACGAAGAGGCTCTGCCGCTGGCCGCGCGCGTCGTGGAGTTGCGTGAGAAGGAGTTGGGGCATACACATACGCTCGTCGCGGGCGCGCTGGTTAACCTCGCCGCCATCGAGCTTCACTTAAACAGGCTCGAAGAGGCGAAGGGGCACTACCGCCGCGCCGCATCCGCGTTCGAGAAGGCGGGCGACGACGCCGTCAAACCCTTAATCAACGCGCTCGAAGGACAGGCGCGGCTTGAGGCGAATGTCTACAGCGCCGTCGAACTGCACGAGCGCGTCCTCGCCCTTAAGGAGAAGGCGTTCGGCCCCGACGCACTTGAGCTGGCCCGTACTCTCTTCCCGCTCGGCCACCTCAACGACCTGCTCGGCAGGCGCGACGAAGCCGAGCGCTACTTCCAACGCTTCGTCGAAGTCGCGTTGAAGAATAAGGCTGGCGGGGTGGACGACGTGGCCGTGGCCTACCTGCGGCTCGGTTGCCTCGCGGACAGGGCGGGCAAGCGCGACGAGGCCCTGGACTTCAAGCTGCGCACGGAGGCGGCGTTCAAAAACGTCGCGGACAAGCTGAGCGTTGTAGAGGGCAGCGTCATCAACGGTAAGGCCATCTCGAAGCCGCAGCCCGCGTACCCCGCGGAGGCCAAGAGTGCGCGCGCGGAGGGGGTTGTCGAAGTCGAGCTGCTCATAGACGAGAACGGGACGGTGCTCTCGGCGTGCGCGCGCGGCGACGCTCACCCGTCGTTGAAGGCTGCTTCTGAGTTCGCGGCCTACAACGCACGCTTCACGCCGACCCTACTCAACGGGAAGCCCGTCAAGGTGAGGGGGATAATCACCTACAGATTCGTTCTGAGGTGAGCGGACGAAGGCATTAGTCAAAAGTGAGAGCCGTACTTCAACGCGTGACGCGCGCTTCCGTGAGGGTCGAAGGCCGAACCGTCGGCGAGACGGGGATGGGCCTCGTCGTCCTGCTCGGCATCGCCCGCGACGACACGGAAGAGGACGCGCGGTATCTTGCGGAGAAGACAGTCTCGCTACGCGTCTTCGACGACGAAGAGGGGCGCATGAACCACTCAATCGTCGAGGCGCGGGGCGGGCTCCTCGTCGTCTCGCAGTTCACACTCTACGGCGACGCGCGCAGAGGGCGCAGGCCCTCTTGGTTCGACGCAGCGCCGCCGGAGTTGGCCGAGAGGCTCTACGAGTTCTACATCGCGGAGGTCGGCGGAAGCGTCGCGCACGTGTCGAAGGGAAGCTTCCGCAAGATGATGGAGGTCGAGCTGGTAAACGACGGCCCCGTGACCATTCTTCTCGACAGCAGAAAGCTCTTTTGACTCTGAACGGATTATCGGAGACTGTGCGTGCTCATTAAAACAGTTCGGACGCGCGAGGGAAGTTTGCGACGATACAAAGTGAAGACCTTTGCGACGCTTCTCGCATGGGCTGTCGCGGCGCTGTGCCTCGCTTCATGCGGAGGCGAGGCGGGGCAGACCAACTCGAAGAGCTACGACGACCCGGCGACGACGGACGCGAACGTGAAGCGCAACGTTAAGCCGGAGCCCGACGCGCAGGCGGTCGTGCTCGAAGTCGAGTCGGGCGGCTTCTCTTACGGGAAGATCGTTATCGAGCTATACCCTAACGTCGCGCCGCGGATGGTCGAGCGTTTTAAGAAGTTGGTGCAGGAGGGCTTCTACAACGGGACTGCCTTTCACCGCGTCAACCCCTCTACGGGCGTCGTGCAGGGCGGCGACCCCAACTCGAAGGACGATGACCCGTCTAACGACGGCATGGGCGGCTCGCCCTACGGCGACGTGCCCGCCGAGTTCAGCGACATCCCGTACGAACGCGGCGTCGTCGGCGCTGCCCGCTCCTCTGACATAAACTCTGCCAACAGCCAGTTCTTCATCACGCTCCGACGCGTCCCGCAGTGGGATAATAACTACACGGTCTTCGGCCGCGTCATTCAAGGCATGGACAACGCGCAGGCAATCGCGGGCGCGCCCGTCCGCCCCGGCTCAGAGAACCCCGCCGACAAGATAGTCATCAAGAGCGCCACGCTCCAACCGCGCGCGGACTTCGTTCGCTAAGGCGGAAGTAAAAGGCAAAGGTAAGGCAAAGGTAAAAAGGCAAAAGGCAAAAGTAGGGAAGATAAAGACAGCGCGGGCTTCATCAACGATGATTGATGAAGCCCGCGCTGTCTTACCTCTTACCTCTTACCTTAAATAGTGTCGTCTTCCGTCTTCGAGCGCGGGTCTAGCTCGAAGCGGTCGCGGTCGCGGCGCTCAAGCTGTGCGGAGAAGTCCAACTCCTGATTGTCCTCGAAGTTGACGCCGATTGCGTGGGCGTTCTCCTCAACGTCCGACTGGTCGGGCGTCGGGTTGTCGCCCGAGACGGACTCCGAGCCGCTGTCGTTCACGTCCTCCCAGGAGGCATCCGGGTCTCCGCCCGAGTCTCCGGGCGAGGCGGCGGTATTGTTGCGAAGGCGCTGCGCGAGCTGGTTCGAGTCTTTCGGCGCGCGCGCAATCTCCTCCTCCATGAACTCCTCTATCTCCGGGTCGGGCACAACGTCCGGGTTGTTGCTCAGGTACTCGAACTCCTCCGCTCTCTTCTTAGGCATACACAAATCCTCCGCTCTCGCTGCACACACGCAGGCTAAAATTACGTCCACCAGACTTGCCCGATTCTCTTGTCGGCGGCTTCGCTAAAGTGCGCCAAATATAACAAATCGCCCACAAACCCCGCAAACACTCACTTCCGAAGTGGATTGACTTCGCCCGCACCCAATCATATCGTTCCCACACGTTCTATCAGTCAACTAACTTCATCGGAGCTATGAGTCATGGCAAATTCAGAGCATCTTGAGCTTATCAATCAAGGGGTCGAAGCGTGGAACGAATGGCGAGAGCATAACCCGGAAATAGAGCCCGACCTCAGTTCCGCAGACCTCCATTATGGGGAATTAGAGAATGTCGATTTTAGCGCGACTAATCTTTCAGGCGCAGACCTCAGTTTAGCCTCTCTCAGAGGCGCAGCCTTTAATTGTGCAGACCTCGTTAATGTTCAATTTTACGGCGCAGACCTCACGGACACAGACTTTAGCTACGCGCTTCTCTACAACACTGACTTTCACAGCGCGGTGCTGGAAAATGCCATCTTCGCAGACGCCATGTTAGGGGGGGCTAATTTTACGGATAATGACCTGAGTAAAGTCAACGGGCTGGAAGACGCATCCTCCAATGGCCCCTCAAGCATTGGCATCGATACCATCTATAAATCACGCGGCAACATCCCGGAAAAGTTCCTGCGTGGGTGCGGCTTGCCGGAGAGTTTTATTGTTCAAATTCCAGCCTTAGTCGCGGCGATGCAGCCTATTCAGTTCTATTCGTGTTTCATAAGTTATTCGAGTAAAGATGGGGAGTTTGCGAAGCGCCTCTACAACGATTTGCAGAGCGAGGGCGTTCGGTGCTGGTTTGCGCCGGAGGATTTGAAGATTGGCGACAAGTTCCGCGTGAGGATTGACGAGTCAATAAGGCTGTATGACAAGCTCATATTAGTGCTTTCAGAGAACTCAGTTTCGAGCGAGTGGGTGGGAGACGAGGTTGAGGCTGCTTTGGAGAAGGAGGAAGGGCAGGGAGGGAAGGTGGTTCTGTTCCCGCTGCGCTTAGACGATGCCGTGATGGAGATTAAAGAGGGCTGGCCCGCGAAGGTTCGTAGGACGCGGCATATCGGGGATTTTTCGGACTGGAAGAGTCACGATTCGTACAAGAAGGCTTTCGAGAGGCTGATGCGTGATTTGAAGGCGGGGGAGGGCCGTTGAAGGTCTTTGAGTTAGTGTCACTGCGGGGCGTGATTTAACTTCCGCCGATTGAAGTTTATGCCCTGCAACTTAAAATTAAGCTGCCGTGAAGTGAAATCGAGCTACTCGGGAGTGAAATTTAACAACCACGACGTGAGATTTAACTACTACGGGTTGATCTCTTACTACTTCAGGATGTTCTCTTGCTGCCCCGGACTGTTTCCGAACTACTCCGCCTTAATCTCGCACTACTCCGACGCGTGTTGGACAGGTCATCGAGCGTTTTTTAACTGTCTCGACGTGTTTTCGCGCGGGTCGGAAGTGATTTTGAAGTGTTCTGGCGTGAAGTTTAATCGCCGGGGGGAGATTTCGCGCTATGAAGGATAGCCTTTAGCTTGGGGATGCTCAATTTTGGGGAGGTTGCTTGACGATTGCGGGGGGCGAACTTAAGATGAAGGGTAATATTTTGCTGTAAACATTCAACTGTCCGACCTCCTCTCTACGACGGGAGAGTTGCGGCAGTCCAACGCTTGCTCTTCCGTCTTGAGGGTCTAGATGGCACACAACCTATTCAATACTCTGCAAACATTCACGACCGAAAAGGGAAAGACGGCGCAGTTCTACTCGCTGCCGCAACTCGAAGCCGAAGGCGTCGGCCCCGTCTCGCGCCTGCCCGTCTCGATTCGCGTCGTACTCGAATCAGTCCTGCGAAACTTCGACGAGAAGGTGGTCGAAGAGTCGGACGTGCGCTCGCTCGCGAACTGGCAGGCGCGCGCCGAGCGCACAGAGGAGATTCCCTTCAGCGTCGCGCGCGTCCTGCTGCAAGACTTCACGGGCGTGCCTCTGCTCGTTGACCTCGCGGCGATGCGCTCGGCAGTGCAGCGCATGGGTCGCGACCCGAAGATAATCGAGCCGCTCGTCCCCGTTGACTTGGTCATCGACCACTCCGTACAGGTGGACTTCTGGTCGAGCGCGGACGCCTTGCGCCTCAACATGGAGACGGAGTTTCGACGCAACCGCTCGCGCTATCAATTCCTGAAGTGGGGCATGCAGGCGTTCCAGAGCTTCAACGTCGTCCCGCCAGGCATCGGCATCGTCCATCAGGTCAACCTCGAATATCTCGCGCGCGGCGTGATGGAGAAGGACGGCGTCTATTATCCCGACACGCTCGTCGGCACCGATTCGCACACGACGATGATTAACGGGCTCGGCATCGTCGGTTGGGGCGTCGGCGGCATAGAGGCGGAGGCCGCGATGCTCGGCCAGCCCGTCTACATACTCACGCCCGACGTGGTCGGCGTGAATTTGACGGGCACGCTGCGCGAGGGCGTGACGGCGACAGACCTCGTGCTTCGCGTGACCGAGATGCTTCGGAAGGCGAAGGTCGTCGGCAAGTTCGTAGAGTTTCACGGCGAGGGCGCTGCGAGCATTCCAGTCGCCGACCGCGCGACCATCGGCAACATGGCACCCGAGTACGGCGCGACGATGGGCTACTTCCCCGTGGACGAGAAGACTTGCGAATACCTTCTCGCGACGGGCCGCGAAGAGGAGCATGTTGACGCCATTCGCGCATACTACACGGCGCAGAACCTCTTCGGCATACCGCGCGCGGGCGAGATCGATTACAGCACGACGCTTGAGCTTGACCTCTCGACCATCGAGCCGAGCGTCGCGGGGCCGAAGCGCCCGCAGGATCGAATAGAGCTTTCGTCGCTCAAGGAGAAGTTTGAAGACCTCCTGCGCAAGCCCGCGGGCGAGAACGGCTACGCGCTGGCGGATGATAAAACGGGCGAGCGCTTCCACGTTGACCTGAGCCGGGAGGTGCACGAGGTCGCGCGCTCTCTGCCCGTGCTGCCCGGCGCGCAGCACTCGGGCGGCGGCGAGCAGGGGCAGGAGAGTGCGCCGCAGACAATCGCGACGGAGACCGTCGGGAGCCTCGGCTCGCGCAGCGACAGGAATACGAGCGCGCTGACCGAGTTCGAGATGATGAACAATCGCCCGACGCCCGACCGCGTGGACTTCGACGAGCCGACCGCAGAGTTCGTCATCCAGCCGAACGGCGAGACCATGCTCGGCCACGGCGACGTGGTCATCGCGGCGATAACGTCCTGCACGAACACCTCGAACCCCGGCGTCATGCTCGCCGCCGGTCTGCTCGCGAAGAAGGCGGTCGAGCGCGGACTCCGCGTCCCGCCGACCGTCAAGCCCTCGCTCGCGCCCGGCTCGCGCGTCGTCACGGAGTATTACGAGAAGACGGGCCTTCAGCCCTATCTCGACAAGCTCGGCTTTAACATCGTCGGCTACGGCTGCACGACCTGCATAGGCAACTCCGGCCCGCTCGACCCGCGCATCGAGTCCGTCATAAACGAGCACGACCTCGTTACGGCCTCGGTGCTTTCGGGTAACAGAAACTTCGAGGCGCGCGTGCATCAATCGGTGCGCGCGAACTTCCTCATGTCGCCGCCGCTCGTCGTCGCCTTCGCGCTCGCGGGCCGCGTCAACATAGACGTTGAGACGGAGCCGCTGGGTAGAGGCGATGACGGCCGAGAAGTTTACCTGCGCGACATCTGGCCGACGCTCGAAGAGATCGGCGAAGTTTTGGGCGCGGCCACCGACCCGGATACATATCGAAGGCTCTACAAGGACTTCTCCGATGCGAACCCGCTCTGGAACGATATCCCCTCCGTGACGGGCCAGGTCTACGAGTGGGATTCGCAGTCCACATACATTCAGGAGCCGCCCTACTTCGAGCGCTTCAGCATGGACGCGGGGAGCTTCTGCGACATACGCGGCGCGCGCCCGCTCGCGATATTCGGCGACTCGGTGACGACCGACCACATCTCGCCCGCCGGTGCGATTAAGACCATGTCGCCCGCTGGCCGCTACCTTCTGCTTAAGGGCATCGAGCAGGGAGACTTCAACTCCTACGGCTCGCGGCGCGGCAACCATCAGGTGATGGTGCGCGGCACGTTCGCGAACGTCCGCATCAAGAACCTGCTCGTCCCCGGCACCGAGGGCGGCGTCACCGCGCTTGAGCCGACGCGCGAACAGATGCCCATCTACGACGCGTCCGTGCACTATCAGGCGGCGGGCGTGCCGCTCGTCGTCTTCGCGGGCGAGGAGTACGGCACGGGCTCTTCGCGCGACTGGGCCGCGAAGGGGACGCTCCTGCTCGGCGTCAAGGCGGTCATCGCCGAGAGCTTCGAGCGTATACATCGCTCGAACCTCGTCGGCATGGGCGTGCTCCCTTTGCAGTTCAAGGATCATGTCAACGCCGAGACGCTCGACCTCGACGGCTCGGAGGTCTTCGACCTCACGGGCCTTCAGGGCGTAGAGATTGTGCCGCGGCAGGACGTGATGCTTCGCATACGGCGGCAGAACGGCGTGGAGCAGGAGGTGCCCCTGACGCTTCGTATAGACACGCCGATTGAGATCGAGTACTACCGCCACGGCGGGATTCTCCCGTTCGTGCTGCGGCAGCTAATCGCGCAGTCCTCTTGAAGGAGGCCGGAGGGAGTTAACCACCGCGGACACAGAGAGACACAGCTTTAAGCCTGGCTGTACCTCTCGTGTCCGCGGTGGTTATTTCTCTTCCGTTACCCCGACCTCAAACCGTTATAGTTGGCGCGCACTTAATGGAGACGCTCATCTTCACGACGGCGGGCACGATGCTCCTTCTGCTCGTCGCCTACGACGTTTACTCGACGGTGCTCCATTCGAGCGCGCGCTACGGCCCTGTCGGCGAGGGGCTGAACCGCGCCGTCTGGCGCGTCGCGCGCAAGGTAGCGTTCGGGCTCGGGCGTCGTCGTCGCCACAAGCTGCTCAACGCAGTCGGCCCCGCGCTGATGCCTCTGCTCATCATCACGTACATAGCCCTGCTCACGCTCGCCTTCGCGCTCGTCTACCTCCCGCACGTGCCCGACAACTTCAACATCACCGGGCCGAAGGGCGACGCCCCGTGGCTCAACGCCCTCTACTTCAGCGGCTGCACGCTGACGACGCTCGGCTACGGCGACATTGTCCCGAGCACGGGCGGCCTTCGCCTCGTCGCGCTCGTCGAGGCCGCGTCCGGCTTCGCGCTCATCTCGCTCGCCATCACGTACCTGCTCGCCGTCAACACCGCGCTCGAACACAAGCGCACCGTCGCGCTCTCGCTATACCATCAGGCGGGCGAGGGCGCGGACGCCGCCGGGTACATCGCGCACTACTTCGTTGACGGAAAGTTCCACGGCCTGCGCGAAGCCTTGAGGACGAGCACTCGCGACATACAGGCGCTCCTCGAATCGCACGTCGAGCACCCCGTCATCAACTACTTCCACCCCGTCGAAGTTTACAGGAGCCTCCCGCGCATACTCTTCCTTCTGCTCGAAACCTGCACGGTCATACGAACTTCGCTCGATAGGGGGGAGAGCGCAGACCTGCGCAACTTCCCCGAAGTGCGTACGCTCGAAGCGAGCGCGCGCCATGTTCTGACGCAGCTCGTCGAGTCGCTGGAACTCGAACGGCGCATGCGGCCGCGCAAAGTCCTCGGCAACGAGGGCGAGGAGGACGAGCGGCGCTGGCGTCGCCGCTTTGAGCAGACGCGCGCGCGGCTCGAAGAGTCGGAGATAAAGATACGCGACGACATGGAGCAGAGTTGGCAGGAGTACCGCGCGCAGCGCGAGGAGTGGGAGTCGAAGCTCGAACGCCTCGCGCTCTATCTAGGCTTCGACTGGGAGGAGGTCACGGGCGACCGCGACCTCGAAGAGGCCACGCCCGACACGGACGAAGTCCCGCGCCCCTTTACGCTCAGCTAGATAAGTTCAAAGTTCAAAGTTGCAAGTTCAAAGTTCAATATGGACTTGCCGCCTTCTAACTTTGAACTTTGAACTTTGAACTTGTGTCTTGTCTGTTTGGACTCGCGGGCGCGGGCGGTGCTAAAGTATGCGTACGACGAACAAGCCGGAGCAAAATTCAACACGCCGAGTCACCCCGAACAATCATTTCTGAAGCGGAGAGAAAGAACCATGTCATCAACACAGCCCGCGTCCGAGACGCCACGCAAGTATCAACTCTTCATCGACGGCAAGTGGGTGGACGCCGAGTCCGGCAAGACCTTCACCACCCCGAACCCCGCGACCGGCGCGACCCTCGCCGAAGTCGCCGAAGGCGACAAGGCCGACATAGACAAGGCCGTCGCCGCCGCGCGCCGTGCCTTCGACGGCGCGTGGTCGAAGGTCTCCGCGCGCGACCGGGGCCGCATGATGTACAAGCTCGCGCAGCTTATCGAGGCGAGGACGGGCGACCTCGCCGCACTCGAAACCGCCGACAACGGCAAACCCATCAGGGAGACGACCTACGTGGACATCCCGCAGGTCGTCGAAAACTTCGAGTACTTCGCGGGCTGGGCTACGAAGATAGAGGGCGAGACCATCCCCGTCCCCGGCCAGATGTTCAACTACACTCTGCGCGAGCCCGTAGGCGTCTGCGGTCAAATCATACCGTGGAACTTCCCTCTGTTGATGGCCGCCTGGAAGCTCGCGCCCGCGCTCGCCGCGGGTAACACGATTGTCCTGAAGCCCGCCGAGCAGACGCCCGTCGGCGCGATGGAGCTTGCGTCGCTCATTCAAGAAGCGGGCTTCCCCGACGGCGTCGTCAACATCGTCCCCGGCTACGGCGAGACCGCGGGCGCGGCGCTCGCCTCGCACCCCGGTATAGACAAGGTCGCCTTCACGGGCAGCACGGAAGTCGGCAAGATTATCGCGAGGGCAGCGGCCGACAACCTGACGAAGGTCTCGTTAGAGCTAGGCGGCAAGGCTCCCAACATCGTCTTCGCCGACGCGGACATGGAGCAGGCCGTCAACGGCGCGATGATGGGCATCTTCTTCAATCAGGGGCAGGTCTGCTGCGCGGGCTCGCGCCTCTTCGTGGACGCGCGCGTCAAGGACGAGTTCCTCGAACGCTTCAAGGAGCGCGCGGGGCGCGTGCGTGTAGGCGACCCGATGGACACGAACACGCAGATGGGGCCGCAGGTCTCCGAGGAGCAGTTGAACCGCATCAAGGGTTACGTGGACATCGCGAAGGGCGAGGGCGCGCAGGTGCTCTCGGGCGGCTGCACGCCCGAACTCGAAGGCGACTTCCAGAAGGGCTTCTTCTTCCAGCCGACCATCTTTAGTGAAGTGAAGAATTCCATGCGCGTCGCACAGGAGGAGATATTCGGCCCCGTCGTCTCGGTCATCACCTTCGACGGCGAAGAGGATTTAATCAAGCAGGCCAACGAGGTCGTCTATGGTCTCTCGGCCGGAATCTGGACGAAGGACATCACGCGCGCGCACCGCTTCGCGAAGGCCATCAAGGCGGGCGTCGTCTGGATCAACACCTTCAACATGTTCAATGCGGCCTCGCCCTTCGGCGGCTACAAGCAGTCGGGCTACGGCCGCGAGATGGGCAAGCACGCGTTGGAGATGTACACGAACGTCAAGAGCGTATGGGTAGACCTCTCGGGCAAGCCCATCGGCTGGTTCGGCAAGTAACTCTCAATTCGATAGATCGAGGGCGCGGCGGCGCGGGCGTTTGAACCCGCGCCGCCGCGCCTTCTTTATCTAATGTGCGCCGGGAGTCGCGCGCGCGATACCTCATTTAAGTCACGGGAGCATCTGGATGCTCGCGAGGCGGTTGCTGTCGCGCATGCCCTGTGACACGTCGCGGAGGCCGAGCACGTCGTCGAAGCTCTGCCACGTGAAGCCTATCATGCCGACGACGAGCGGCTCGCTGCGCGCGATGCCCGCATAACGCAGGGCGATGTCGCCGACCATCTCCTGCGTCATCCCTGCGTTGACGTGCCAGGGGCCGTAGTGCGCGTCGAAGACGATTATGAGCCGCTGGCGCGCGGGGTTTATGTGCGTCTTGAAGTAGTTGAGCCAATATTGGAACTGACTGCCGGGCGTCTCCGGATGCAGGACTGCATAGCGCCAGAAGGCGAACCCGTCGGGCTGGACGGGCAGCGCCTGCGCGGATATGTCTACAGCGCCGTCGCCGAAGCCGTAGCCGACGACCGTCGGAATCGTGGCGATCTTCGACTTGACGTAGGCGGTCGCGGTGTCAATCGCGCTGTTGGTCAGGTGCGCGTTGTTGGCCTCGCTGCTGATGATGAGGAAGGAGACACGGTCGGGCGTGAGGTAAGCCTTGTTGAGGTTGTACCAGTAGTTGAAGATGTACTGATAGTCGGGCCGCAAATACCATGCGGGCGTGGCGGACTGGAAGAGGACGTTGTCGAGATAGATGGCTACCTTCTTGCCCGCGCCGTTGTGCTGAGTGATGGCGGGGCCGAGGTAGGTCGTCCACTCCGAGGAGAGCGTCGTCACGTTCGTACGGATGCCCGCGCGCGCGACCTCGCTCTCGTATTCGTACGCGCTCTCGACCCCGGTGTAGCCGAAAAGGTACTGCCCGTTAACGTCGTGGAACTCCCAGTGCGCGCTCGCCGTGGACGTAAGGACGGGGGAGAGCAGGAGCGCGAGGCAAATGGTAAAGGCGTAGAAACGCTTGTTCATATCAACTCCTTTTGTTCACGCGGACGTAGAGCCGCAGGCTCCGCGTCCCGGTCGGTATCGTGAAAGGGGAGACGACCGCAACTTCCAGCGAAGCGTACGACCGACTGACTGCGTGGATAACGATTTTGGTGCGAGGCGGGCGGCGGGCGTGACGAGACGGCCGCCCGATGCTTCGGCGGGAGGGGCGATACGATGAGCCGGATTTCTTTTACTTAAATTTACATCACTCGCGCGGCTTGGGTAGGAGCGGCTCGCAGTTGAGCGTTTGCGGCCCCGCGTCGGTGCAGACGGCGTACTTCGCGCCCTCGTACATCGTGACGCCCGCGTACTCGCCGCGCGCGTTGAGGACATAGAAGTTTATGCCGAAGGCCGGGTTGCCGTCCTTGTTGAGAAGACGTTTCTCGACGGTGTTCGCCTTGATGCGGCGCAAAGCCTCCATGCCTGCGTCCTTCGGGTGTTTGCCTCTTCGCATCTCCTCGACGATGAGGAACGAGCAGAGGTTATAGAGATTCGCCTCGCCCCGACCGGTAGAGCCCGCCGCGCCGACCGCGCCGTCAACGTAGAGCCCCGCGCCTAAGATGGGCGAGTCGCCGACGCGGCCCGGTATCTTCCACGAAAGACCGCTCGTCGTCGTCACGCCGCAGACCTCACCCTTCGAGTTGACCGCGTCGCAGTTGATGGTCCCGTAGAAGTGCTCCTCGCGTATCAAGCCCTCTCGAATCATCTTCAGCCCTTCGCGCCGCCAGACCTCCGCGCGCTTCTCCGGGTCGAGATAGTGCGAAGGGTCTGTGCGTCGCTTCCATTCGAGCCAGAGCTTGCGCGAGTGCTCGGTGTTCAGGTCGTCTTCGATTTTGAACCCCATGCCGCGCGCGAACTGTTGCGCGCCGTGGCCGACGATGAGGTGATGGTCGGTCGTCTCCATCACAGCCTTCGCCACGAGCGAGGGCGTACGCACGCCTTCGAGCGCGGCCACCGCGCCCGCGCGTTTTTTAGGCCCGTGCATGCAAGAAGAGTCTAGCTGTACGACGCCTTCGGCGTTCGGCAGTCCGCCGTAGCCGACGCTGTCGTCCAACGGGTCTAGCTCGACGATGTTGACGCCCGCGATGCAAGCGTCGAGCACGTCCGCGCCCGAGGTCATCAAACGGAACGCGCGCGCGACGCAGGTCTCGTCGCCGCCGTTCTTGAACTCGTTGCCGTTCGCGGAGGAGACGACCGCGGGCTTTACGCTCTGCACGATGACTGCGGGCGCGCCCTTGAACGTTTCGGCCGCTGAAAGTACGACGCCCGCCGCGGCCGTCGTGCGTATGAAGTCGCGCCTCTTAATCTTTTTGGTCATGGCTCACCTTTAGAGTTTCAAGTCGGAAGGCCAATCGTTCGACGCGCTCACCTCTTCTCGTCCTTGACGATTGCGCCGTACGTCATCACGAAGGAGACCCGTCAGAGTTTTTTTGAAGGCGCGCGAAAGCGCCTCTGCGTCTCTTCCTCAAGTGTCATCGTTTTTAGAACCCACTCGTCGGGGTCTACGGAGACAGACTGCGGCTTACTGCGTTGGTTAAAGCAGAAGACCTGGTCGGGCTGTTTAGGTTCGACGGTCTCGCGGCGCACTTCACTCCCCGTCTTTAACTCGACGACGAGCGGCATGCGGTAGAACGCTTCGTGCCGCACCTGAACCACGTTCACACACGTCTGATCCATCCGGTCTATCCACGCCCATCGAACGACGTAGACGGGGAAGCCCGGTTCGTCGATCCACTGGTGGAAGAACCAGTAGAGGGTGCGTCCGTAGTGCCTCTCCATCACGCGCTGGAAGTCTTGGGTGTCGGCGTTACCGTCACGAAAGGTCTGGTAGTAGTCGCGTATCCCCTCGAAGAATTTCTTGTCGCCCATGACATACCGAAGCATGTGCAAGACCCACGCGCCCTTCTCGTAGTTGTTCCGGTTGAGTAGCTTGAAGAGGTCTTTCTCCGTTGGGTCGTAGATCGGGCGCGCGACTGCGTCCGAGTCATTCACGTAACGGTCGCGCGCGCCGCGCATGACTTCGAGAAAGCGAGCACGCCCGTCCGCGTGCTCGAAGAAGAGCGCGCCGAAGTATGTGGCGAAGCCCTCGCTCAGCCAGAGATGATTCCAATCCTTTTCGGTGACGGAGTCGCCGAACCACTGGTGCGCTATCTCGTGCGCGACCGTGCCTTCGAGTCTGCCCGAGCCGTCGTAGGCGTTCTCGTCGAAGAAGATGCTCGAAGAGTTCTCCATCCCGCCGAAGCGCGTGGACGACTCGACGAGCGCGAGCTTCTCGTATGGATACGGGCCGATGATGCTCCTCAGATAATCGGCGGCACGGAGCGCCCGCCCGTAATCGTGTATGCCATTGTCGCGGTCTTTCGGGTAGAGGTAATAAGAGAGGCGCTTCGCGTCAAAGGAGCCCGCGTCAACTACAGAGAACTCCGTCACGCCGATGACCATGCAATAGACGGGAATCTCGATGGACTCGCGCCATATAAAGATACGCGTGCCGTTCGGCCCGGCGTTAGTTTGGAACAGGCTGCCGTTCGCGACGACGCCGTAGCGCGCGGGCGCGGTCACCACGAACGTAACCTTTGCCTTGTCGTACGGGTGGTCTATGGAAGGGAACCAGTGGTGTGCGCGGTTGGGCCAGTTGTCGGCGAAGATTGTCCGTTCGCCGAACTTGTTGCGCTTGAAGAAGAGCCCGTCCGAAGGGCGGCCGTGGTACTTGACCGAGACGCGCAGGATGTCGCCGTTCCTGTAACCGCTCGCGAGCGAAACGAGCAGACGCTCCCCTTCATGCTTGAAACCCGTGGCGCGTTCGTTCACGGTCACGCTGTCTACCGTGAGCGAGCCGAAGTCCAGCGGCAACTCGCGCGGGTCGTTCGACTTCAATCTAAAGGCGATTGTCGTTTCAGCGCGTATCTCGTCGCCGGCCTCCGGAATCGTAAGGCTGATGGTGTAGTCGGTCGCGTCGATCCAGCCCCGGCGCGGGTAGTCGTCTCGTGCGTGTGCAGGCGACGCGAGCCACGCGAGCGCGGCGAAAATGAAGAGAGACGACGCGCAGACGCGCGTCCCTGTTCGAGCAACCGTCCGTGCCGCACGCGCAATCAAAGGTGGCGACAAAGCTCTCCCTCCGTGTCGCGGTCAAAATTTAAAGGGTATTTCGGCGTCGTCTATGGAAGGAAGCGGCGCACGGCTGTGTTATACAACAACGCGGTCGTTTAGAACACCCCGTCTGCACAGAAACTTTCGCGCGGCTTCGTTAACACAGCGCCGGCCCCGCGCGTCACTTTCCGTGGTCACATTCTCGCGTGCTATGATTAGCGAGACTCTCCCGGCAAAAATTTAAATAACTGAGGAGACGCATATGCTGTCACGTCGCAATCTTCTTATCGTTTGCTTTGTCATCGCATGCGCGGCGGCACCCGTCGCCCTCGCCAAGACGAGCATCAACAAAATTAACGGCGACCCCGGCCGCTACTACAACAAGAAGGTCACCATCGAGGGCACCGTGACCGACAGCTACGGCGTACTCGGCAACGGGGCCTACGAGTTGGACGACGGCACGGGCCGCATCTGGGTCATCGCGGAGCGCGCCGTGCCCGCGCGCGGCTCGCGCGTCGAGGCCAAGGGGCACGTCATCACGGGCTTCGTCTATCGCGGCAGGAACCTCGCGGCGGCGCTCAGGGAGTCCGACCGCAAGGCCAAAGACAAGCACTGAACGGTCGCGACCTTCGGGGCAGCGCGCCACACATCATGCAGATAGTAGGCGGCCTCGACGAACAGTTCGCGCGCCTGCACGAGCGCTCCGTGCGACTCGTGCGGGCCGTGCCTTTTGAGAAGCTCTACTGGCAGCCGCCGCAAGTAGAAGCCTCGCCCGCGCGGACTTATCCACTCTACTCCTGCGGCGAGCACATTCTGCGCTCGGCGGCCGTGGTCGAGCAGACCTTCGGCGGCATCACCGTCAACCTCTGGGACGACCCCTTCGAGTGGACGCTCCCCGAGTCTCTGCCAGAGCCGACGGACATTGCGCGCTACCTCGAAGAGTCGGAGGCAGCGCGACAGCGTGCCTTCCTCTTCTTCAAGTCGGACGAAGATCTCACGAGAGAGATAGCCGTGCCTTCGGGTGAGACGCGCGCGCTCTTCTCGCTCGTCGTCGAAACCCTCGCGCGCGCCTCGCACCATCAGGGCCGAGCCTACGCAACTTTCCGACTCTTCTCCGACGAGAAGCTGCCGCGCGTCTGAACGCGCGTGAACCTTGCGCGCGAACTTCGCGCGTGGGATATTCTCTGGAAGCGCCGAAAGTGTTAAGGGTCGCGAGGCCAGTCCCACAGGAGAGTCCCGAGAGATGTTCTGCCCACAGTGTGGTCAAAGACAGCCCTCGAACGAGGCGCGTTTCTGTTCGAGCTGCGGCTTTCAGATGTACGTCGTAACGGAGCTGCTCAAGTCGGGCGGCCAACTCGTGCGCCGCCCTTCAGCGCCGGGGCAGTTGTCGCCGCGCTCAAAGGGTTTGCGGCAGGGCGTGATGCTGATGCTCAGCACGCTCGTCATCGTCCCGATTATAGGGATACTGGGTGTGGCGCTGCTCGGACTACCCGGAGAGTTTGCCGGGGCGGCGGCCGTCATCTGCTTTATGGGCGGCTTCCTTCGGATGATGTACGCGCTCCTCTTCGAGTCGAGCGAAGCGCCCGAGCCTACGAACGCGACGGCGCAGTACGTACCGCCCGCCTCCGTCCCGAACTACCTCGGCATGAACCAGACGCCCTCCGCGCTCCCGCCGCAGCAGAGCGCGCCCGTCAACATGTACCGCGCGCCGCACCGCTTCGACACGGGCGAGATAGCGCCCCCGTCGAGCGTCACAGACCACACGACCCGCCTGCTCGACAAGCAACTAGACAGGCAGCCCGATGAGCCGTCGAAGGAGTAGCGACGCCGCGACGCACGGCGACGCGCGTGACGACGCGCACGCGCATGTCGACGACGCGCCGCTCGACGCGCGACTGCTCGCAAAGGTTCGTCGCGAAGGCCCGTTGACCTTCCGCGACTGGATGGCCTCGGCGCTCTACGACGAGCGCGGCGGTTACTACAGTCGTCCTGACCTTGAGCGCTGGGGGCGCGTGGGCGACTACCGCACGAGCCCCGAACGCAGCCCCCTCTTCGCCGCGACCTTCGCACGCTACTTCGCAAGACTTCACGAAGAACTCGGGAGTCCGAACAGCCTCACACTCGTCGAGGCCGGAGGCGGCGCGGGCCGCTTCGCGCGCGTCCTGCTCGACACACTACAACGCGACGCGCCCGCAGTCTTCGACTCACTCCGCTACGTCTTCGACGAGGCAGGCGCGGACTCTCGCGCACGCGCCTCGGCGCTCCTCGCCCCACACTCCGAGCGCGTCGAGTTCCGAAGCATTCGCGACCTAACCGCCGACGCTCAACGCACAATCGCCGACGCTCAAAACCCAACGCGGACGCACGGCGCTTTCGTCCTCTTCTCGAACGAGCTTCTCGACGCGCTGCCCGTTCACCGCGTCTCGATGCGCGGCGGGCGTCTGCGCGAGCTTTACGTCGCGGAGGGCGCGGGCGGCGGCTTCGCTTGGGAAGAGGGCGAGCCTTCGACGCCTCGACTCGTGGAACACTTCGCGCGATTCGGAATGACGCTCGACGAAGGGCAGCTCGCCGAAGTCAACCTCGAAGCAGAGGAGTGGGTCGCGCGCGTCTCTTCGCTCGAAGGGCGCGGCTTCGTCGTCACGGTTGACTACGGCGACGACGCGCGCTCACTCGTTCGTGCGCCGCACAGGCGCGAGGGAACGCTGCGCGCGTTCAGCGGTCATCGAATAGTTGATGACCCGCTCGACAGTCCCGGCGCTCAGGACTTGACGACGACAATCAACTGGACGCAGGTCGTCGCGGCGGGCGAGGCCGCGGGGCTTGAGACAATCGCGCTCGAACGCCTCGACGCGTTCCTGTTGAAGGCGGGCCTTATCGAACAGTTGGAGCGCGAGTCGGCGCTCGCGCGCGACGAGGCAGAGAGGGCCGCGCTACGCCTCGGCGCGCGCGAGATGATTCTGCCGGACGGCATGGCCGCGAGCTTTCAAGTCCTCATCCAGAAGAAGGTTCGATAGTAGCTCTCAGCATTCAGCGTTCAGCTATCAGCTTTAAACCCTTCGCGTGCTTCGCGCCTTCTTTTCGTTCTTTGCGGTTAGAGAATCGTTACTTAAACGCGAGGGGCCGCTAAGTAGTCGCGAAGCACGCGAAGAGGGATTAGCTGAATGCTGAAAGCTGAAAGCTGACTGCTTAAAATCTGTTTCCGCCGCGCGTTTCCTGATAAACTCGCACGGCTTCCGCCCTTCAAACGATTTCAAAAAAAAGCACAGGAGACTTCTATGAAAAGGACTCTCTCTATCTCGGCGCTGCTCGCGCTCTGCCTCGCCGTCGTGCCGTCGCTTCAAGTCTGCCGCGCGCAGACCACGCCCTTCATCTCCGACGAAGAGATTCGCATGCTCTCGAACGAAATCTCGGGCGACCGGGCGTTCGAGCACATACGCTGGCTCTCGCACTGGCACCGCGACTCAGGCATGGAGGGCTTCTTCAAGGCGCGCGACTACGTCATGCAGGCGGCGAAGGACGCTGGTGTGGACGAGGTGCGCTTCGTCGAACAGACGCTCGACGGCACGCCCAACTATACCGCGCGCTCGGCCGAGCTTTGGATGACGGAGCCCGTCGAGCTGAAGCTCGCGGACATGGACGAGCACCCCGTCTACCTCGCCGACTTCAGCCAGAGCGCCGACGTGACGGCCGAACTCGTCTTCATCGGCGACGGGACGGAAGATGACCTGAAGAACGTGGACGTGAAGGGCAAGATAGTTCTGACGAGCGGGCCGCCGCAGCGCGCCGTCGTGAACGCGGTCGAGAAGCGCGGGGCCGTCGGCGTCGTCACCTATCAGACTTCCGAGAACCGTAGCTCGTTCGACGTTCCAGACCAGATAGCGTGGTCGCGCATCAACCCGAAGGCTGTGACGGGCGGGCGCACGACCTTCGCCTTCGTGCTGCCGCCGCGCAAGGGCGACACGCTCAGGCGCATACTCGCGACCAACGACACGCAGGACTTCTTCGCAACGGGGAAGCCCGCGAAGGGCGGGCGCGTCGTCGTGAAGGCGAAGGTCAACACGGAGTTCGGCCCGGAGCCCGGACACACGGGCTTCGTCGAGGCAGTCATACGCGGCACGCGGCCCGACGCGCAGCAGATAGTCCTGACCGCGCACCTTCAGGAGGAGAAATCTTCCGCGAACGACGACGGCAGCGGATGCGCGAACCTGCTCGAACTCGCGCGCACATTCACCAAGCTCATCAAGGAAGGGAAGATGAAGCGGCCCGTCAGAGACCTGCGCTTCTGGTGGACTGACGAGATAGCCTCGGAGTATCAACTCTTCAGCAAGCACCCCGAGGAGGTGAAGAAGATTCTCGCCAACGTCCATCAGGACATGACGGGCGCGAATCAGGCGATGGGCAGCCGCGTCCAGCACCTCATCTTCGCGCCCCACTCTCGCACGTCCTACCTCGACGCCGTCTTCGAGAGCGTCGGCACGTACATGATTCAGACGAACAACCCGTACCTCGCCGCGAGCCGTCAAGGCGGACTCCCGCGCCCCTTCACGCGCCCGCTCTACTCGACGCGCGGGACGCGTCAAGGGTACAACGCGCGCTTCGTTCCATACTTCGACTCTTCAGACCACCTCGTCTTTCTCGAAGGCGCTGTTGGCATCCCGGCGGTCGCGCTCATCAACTGGGACGACCCGTACATACACTCTTCCGACGACGACCTGTACCAGATAGACCAGACGCAGCTACGCCGCAACAACTTCCTCATCGGCTCAATCGCCTACTTCCTCGCGAACGCCGACGAGACACGCGTGCCTCTGCTCGTCGCCGAAGTCTACGCGCAGGGGAAGAGGCGTTTGGCTAACGACATGCAGGTCGCGCTCGCCGTGCTTCGCGACTCGGCGACGGAGCCAGACCACGGCTGGAAGCGCGCGAGCGCGATAGTCGAGCAGGGCGTCGAGCGCGAGGAGCGCGCGCTCGACTCGATACGCGTGTTCGTCGGCAACAATCAGGATGCCGCGCGGCTTGTGAACGAGTCGGCAAGAGCGGTCGCAAGTGAGAACGCTTCGGCCGAACTCGCGGGCCTCTACCGAATGCTCTACCGCGCCGAGCCGTCGAAGACGACGCTGACGGAGGCGGAGGTTGCGGCGAGCAGGAAGGTTCCTTCTAACGTCGCCTCGCTCGACGAATACTTCACGAACCGCGGCAAGGTTCCGAACGCGGCGGGCGGGCGTCTGCACGGGCTCATGCGCTCGGAAGTCTACAACTTCGTTGACGGGCGTCGCTCCTACTACGACATATACAAGGCCGTCTACGCGGAGGCAGCGGCGGGCGGAGCTTGGTACTACGGAACCGTCACGCTCGAAGACGTGACGCGCATGCTCGACGCGGCCGTCGAGGCGAAGGCGCTGAGGCTGAAGTAACGCGGCGGGCCTCGACAAGTATGTAACCGAACGACCTCTAAGGCCGTCAAAGTAACACGACGTTAAGCAGCGATTCCGTACAGAGCGCGCGTGCGTCCACGGGGGCGCACGCGCGCTTCGCGCGAGTTAAGTATTGCAGTAGAATAATTTCAGTTGAATCCATCAGTTTAAACGGGTCAGGAGGAACGGAGCTTGCTGTAATTAGAGCCGCGTTCCATTTCTCTGCCTTTCGTGCGCCTAAGGGGCACGCGTGGGCGGGCCATTCGGGGCTCTCGAATCGTGATGGCTTCCGGGTTTAGCGCGAACGCGCGGGATGTGCGGAGGCATCATAAGGACGAGAAACCTGTTCTCCTCGCAGGATAGACGGGCCGCAAGCACACGGGAAGCGCCGGGCTTTTATGCGCCCGTCTGCGCGTCGAGACGAATGACGAGAATGACGAACACACAACCCTCGGGCGACGAGTCGGCGAAGAGCCGGACGCCGCCACGCCCCTCGGCTTCGGGCGAAGGCGCGCACCTGTACTTCAATCGCGAGCTGAGCCAGATAGAGTTCTACCGCCGCGTGCTCGAAGAGGCGATTGACATCGAGCAGCCGCCGCTCGAACGCCTGAAGTTCCTTGCCATCTTCGCGGAGAATCTCGACGAGTTCTTCATGATACGCGTCTCGGGTTTGCAGGAGACCGTCGCGGAGCACATCAAGGACGTGTCACCCGACGGCCGCGGCGCCGGGGAGCAGCTCAAGGAGATAAGGGCGCGGCTGCTGCCGCTCGTGGACGAACACGCGCGCTGTCTGCGCGAAGACGTTCTTCCGCAGCTTGCAACGAAAGGCGTGACGCTCACGCCTTTCAGGGCGCTCTCTCTGCCCGAACGGCAACAGCTTCGCGAGTTCTTCAAGAACCGCGTGCATCCGGTGCTCACGCCGCAGGCCGTAGATCAGGGCCACCCGTTCCCATACATCTCCAACATGAGCCTCAATCTCGGGCTGATGGTCGAGCCTCTGCCCGAGCTTGGCATCACTCGCTCTCTGACGGGGAAGGTCGAGCCGCGCTTCGCGCGCATCAAAGTCCCGCCGCTCGTGCCGCGACTCGTGCAGGTCGGCTCGGACGCGTCGAAGTTCGTGCTGCTCGAAGAGGTGATCGAGGCGAACCTCGATCTACTCTTCCCGCGCATGCTCACGCGAAAGCCTTACGCCTTTCGCGTCACGCGCGACGCAGACGTTGAGATACGCGAGGACGAGGCCAACGACCTGCTTCAGACGATGGAGCAGACGCTTCGCAGCCGTCGCTTCGGCACGCCCGTCCGCCTCGAAGTCGCGGCGGACATGCCCGAGGAGATGCGCGACTTCATCTCTGCGTCGGTAGAGCTTGGGCCGGAGGATGTCTACGCGGTCGATGGGCCGCTCGCCGCGCGCGACCTGATGCAGCTCTATAAGTGCGACCGCCCTGATTTGAAGGACGAGCCCTTCGAGCCCAAAGTGCCCGCCGTCTTCCAACGCGCGGACGACTACTTCGAGGTCATACGCAAGCGCGACGTACTCCTCCATCACCCTTACCAGACATACAAGGTCGTCACGGACTTCATCGACCGCGCGGCGCGCGACCCCGACGTGGTCGCGATAAAGATCTGCCTCTACCGCACGGGCTCGGAGTCGTCCATTCCCGAAGCGCTGATAGAGGCGAGCGCGCTCGGAAAGCAGGTGACCGCACTCGTGGAGTTGAAGGCGCGCTTCGACGAGGAGAACAACATCGAGTGGGCGAAGCGCCTTGAAGAGTCGGGCGTGCACGTCGTCTACGGCATCGTGGGACTCAAGACGCACTGTAAGGTCGCGCTCGTCGTTCGACAGGAGGGCGAGGTGCTGCGCCGCTACGTCCACGTCGCCACGGGGAACTACAACCCCGTCACCTCGAACTTCTACACCGACATCGGCCTCTTCACGGCGGAGGAGGCTGTCGGCGAAGACGCGACAGACCTCTTCAACTTCCTGACGGGCTATTCGCGACAGAAGGATTATCGCCGCCTGCTCGTCGCGCCGTCGAACATGCGCGAGAAGATGGTCGGGCTCGTACAGCGCGAAGCAGAGCACGCGCGCGCGGGTCGCCCGACACGCATCATCGTCAAGATTAATCGCCTCGCCGACCGCGCCATCGTCGGCGCGCTCTACGAGGCTTCGCAGGCGGGCGTGCAGATTGACTTGATAGTGCGCGGCATATGCATGCTGCGCCCCGGCGTCGAGGGACTCTCGGAGAACATACGCGTGCGGAGCCTCGTCGGCCGCTTCCTCGAACACAGCCGCGCATACTACTTCCGGAACGGCGGCGAAGAGGAACTCTACACGGGCAGCGCCGACTGGATGCCGCGCAACTTCGACCGTAGAGTCGAGACGGTCGCGCCCGTTCGCGAGGAGAGTCTGAAGAAGTACCTGAAGGACGTGCTGCTCGCGGCCTACCTGCGCGACAACGTGAAGGCGCGTGAGCTTCGCCCCGACGGTAGCTATCAGCGCCCGCGTATGGCCGAGGGCGAGGAGCGCTTCAACAGCCAGCTATATTTCATCGCCGCCCCCGAACCGGTTTGAAGGAACGCATGACGAATAACATCAGAGGGGTAATTCTATGAACTCGACGAAACGTTACAGCATCGCGGCGACGCTCCTGTCCGCCGTCTTTATGTCCCTTGTCTTTACTCTCTCCCCTCAAAGCGTCTGGGCGCAGGACGACTCGAAGAAGAAGGACGAAGCGACGCCGCAGGGCACGCCCGTGCTCTGGCGCGAGCCCTCGGACATCAGTTCGCTCGACCTGCTCGCCGGCCCCGGCGGCGACGCGTTGAAGCCAGACCTCTCGCAGGTCATCTGGGAGTCGAACGAGACCAGCGGCTACTCTGTGAAGTGGAAGGTGCGCGACGCTTCGGGCAAGCACTGGGTCGTCAAGCTCGGTAACGAGGCGCGGCCCGAGACGGCCGCGACGCGGCTCGTGTGGGCCGCGGGCTACCCGACTGAGATTAACTACCTCGTGCCGTGCGTGAAGATTACGAACGCGCCGAAGCCGCCCTCGGGCAAGAGCGTGAAGCGTTGCGAAGGCAATGGCTTCGCCAACGTGCGCTTCGAGGCACGGCCTGAAGGGACGAAGCGGCTCGACATCTGGAGTTGGAAGCAGAATCCGTTCGCGGGCACGCGCGAGTTGAACGGCCTCATAGTTCTCATGGCGCTAGTCAACAACTGGGACTTGAAGGACGATAACAACAAGGTCATATACTTCCCCGGCGAAGGTGGCGAGGGCGAGCTTCGCTACGTGATAAGCGACCTCGGCGCGACCTTCGGGAAGACCGGCGGCCCTATCGCGCACAGCCGCAACGAGCCCAGGAAGTACATCAAGTCCGGCTTCGTCGAGGATGTCGAGGGCGACCGTGTGAAGTTCGACTATCACGGCAAGAACACGGGCCTCTTCGACAACATCACGGTCGAGCAGGCGAAGTGGATAGGCGACCTGCTCTCGCAGTTGAGCGAGAAGCAGATTATGGACGCCTTCCGCGCGGCCAACTTCGAGCCCAACGAGATTGAGGGCCTTGCCTACGAGGTGCGCGCGCGAATCAACGCGCTCCATAACCTGCCCGGCGGCGGGGGCGCGAGCCCGGCCGCGCAGGGCAAATGAGCGGCCGACGGGGCGACGCCTGAAGAGGCGAGGGGGAGTTCGGAGAGGTCGGCCGTCATGAACGTTTGACGGCCGACCTTCGAGCGCAGGCAGGAGGGTTAGTGAGCATCAGTTTTGGAAACAGGCGCTTCACGGTCGTCGCGGCGGTGCTCGCGGCGGTCGTGGGCTTTCTATTGGTCGTCGCGTTCATGCGCGGCGCGCGCGACGGCGCTGACAGCGCGCGCGACGCAGCCGCAACGCAGCCGCAAGTCGCGCAGTCGAACGAACAGCGGCAGGACGCTCGTCCGTCTGACGCGACGGCGAACACTTCCGCGCAGAGGCAGGCCGACGACGACGACAAGACGACGACGAAGCAGAAGCAGTCGGGCGGCGGCGGCGGCGACTCTTTGCTGTCACACCTCTTCGGCGGCGAGCAGTCGCCCGCGCCGTCTTCAGCGCCGCGCGACTGGTTCACGACCCTCGCGACCGTGACGATACGGCTGACCTTAGCGGCGCTGCTCTCGGCGATGCTCGCCTTCCGCCCGCGCCGCTTCTCGCTGCACGTCAAGCGCAACCCCTTCGTCGCGCAGACGCAGATACTTCTCGCGGTCACAGCCTCGGCGTTGATGATGATAGTCGGCGACAGCACCGCGCGCGCCTTCGGCATCTTCGGCGCGGCGTCGCTCGTGCGCTTCCGCACGAACATAAAAGACCCGAAGGAGATAAGCGTCCTCCTTCTGAGCCTCGCCATCGGGCTCTCGACCGGCGTCGGCCGCGTCGAGCTGGGGATAATCCTGAGCGTCTTCGTGCTGCTGCTTCTGTGGAGTCTCGAATACCGCGAGTCGGAGCAGGTGACGCGCGCGCTGGAGCTGACCGTCAAGACGCGCAACATAGGCACGACGCAGGACACACTGCTCGAACTCTTCCGAAAGCACGAGTTCGACGCTGAGCTGCGAACCATCGACCGCCCCGACGACAAGGACTCGATGGGAATAATCGTCTATTACATGAGCGTCAGCCCGTCGGCCAGCCTCGACCGCGTGAGTCAGGAGATACTCGCCGCCGACCCGAAGAACGTTGACAGCGTCGAGTGGGATGAGCAGAAGAACACTTCCTACTTCTACCAGTAAGCCTTCGGGCGACGTATGAAAAGACGAAGGGCCGCTCATGCGTGTTGAGCGGCCCTTCGTCTTTAACTTTTACCGTCAGAGCTTAGCGGTGGTTGCCGCCGAAGATTGCCTCCGCGGAACTCGCGGGAGTCTTGACCGTAGCCTTCACAGTCTTTGCGGCGGGGGCGGCGTTCGTCGTCGCGACGTTCGTGTTCGCCTGCGGGCCACGCGCCTGCATCTGCTTCGCGTAGTCCTCGACGAACGTCTTGAAGTCGCCGTGGCCCCACGAAGTGTAGAAGTCGAACTGCTTCATCTCGGCGTAGACCTGATCGTAGCCCCAGCCGTACTTCTCGAAGCGGTAGACCGCGCCCATCGAGCCCGTGCGGTGGCGTCCGCCCGCGCAGTGTACGAAGAACTTGCCCGTAGAGGGGTCGTCAACCGTCTTCAGGAAGGCCGCGACCCACTCGGGGCGGGGGTAAGCCTTGTCAACCATCGGAATGTTGACGTAGCGCATGCCGAGCGACTCGACGTTGCCGCGCTCGGCCGGCTCGGGCTTCTCCTGAAGGTCTATGACCGTGTTGATGCCGAGGTCTTTGAGAGCCTGTATGTCCTCGATGCCCTTCGGCTCGGCGCCGCGGAAGAAGCGCTCGTCCATCTGGCCGAAGTTCTTGATGCGGACGTTGGGGAACGCCGCGTTCGACCCGCCCTTCGCGTAGGCAGCCGCCGAGAGAAGGATGATTGCGAACAGTGAGGCGACGAGGGAACGAACGGGGATACGGGTAAACATAATTCCAGACCCTCCTGTGGTAGTAAGACGAGAACTAAATTATCGGGTGAATTTCAAGCGCGTGGGGGAGTCAAACCAACTATAACTCATGGCCGACGATTTCGCATCAACGCCGCTTCGTCGTCAACATACTTTAGATACATAACCCCCCCTCGAAGTTGTATGAGCGACGGCCGTTCGCGCGTCCCATGCTTCGTCCGCTGTCCCCGGAGTGAAAGGAATAAACTTACTGGCGATACAGCTTGCACGCCCCATTTTCGCGACCCGGCCGGCCATCTTGCTTGCACGCCTTCGCTACGCTGCGAGCGTACTGCTCACACTCTCAAAATAGGAGAATGGTGACCGCATTCGTCCTTTCAGAAACGCTTCGCGCGTAGGTTGAGGAGCGCAGCCCTCACTTTATCCTGTAGCCAAAATTCTCGTTGTTAAAAATCCACGCTACTATCGCGCCTATCTGGACTTTATCCGAGATGTACGCGTCGCTCGTTATGTAGGCCGAGCCGCGCCCCCTTAGGCGCTGCGACTCGCGCTGCATCTTCCTGAACCGCTGTTGCCAGCGCTCGAAGTTTTTCGGCCGTAAGTCGACCCAACCCTTGTTCGCCCACTTCTCGATGTTGTCGTTCGTGAGACTAACGCTCTCGTCTGTATCTATCACCTCGGGGATGCGTATGAAGGGGCCGCGTATCAGCGCGCTCCCGTCGGGGACGAGGATGGGCAGCCCTACGGAGGTTATCGTGTGCCGTATGTAAGGCTTCGCATGGAGGTAGGCGTAAATCTCGCTCGAAAGGGTCTCGGCGCTCTCCTTGATGACGTTATTCAGCTCCTCGAAACTCTGCTTGATGAGGTACGCCTCCCACAACAGTTTACCCAGCTCCGGTGGCCCGAGCAGCCCGAGCGCGACTGACGGCGACTTGGCGTCCTTCCTGCTCTGTAGGAACTCAAGATGTTCCGCCTCTTCGAGCGCGAAGTGGCGTATGTAGCCCGCGCGGTAGGTCGGGTTCAGTATCGCACTGTCCACGGCCGCGATAACATCGTAGCCCGTGTTGCTGCCCTTAATCTCAAGCACGGCCTGCTGCGCTATCTCCTCGGGCGTGATGTACTCCATCTGCCAGAGGTGCGTGATGGTCTCAAACTCGCCCTTGGTGAAGAGTCCGTTCTCGCCCGTGTCCACCACGACCATCTTCATCTTGTCGAGCCGCGTGTACTCGCCCTCCCTCCGGCGGGGGACGAGCGTGTCGCCGAGCGGCTCCTCCCGGCTGTCGAAGAGGAACTTACTCTTGCCCAACTTGCCGTGCTCGCGTATGGTGCGGCAGGTGATGTTCGAGTAGCCGACCATCGCGCCCGGCTTTATCTCCTTCACGATGGGGCCGCCCGGCGTGCGCGCCATCAGGAACATCAGGCCCGTGTGCGCGAACGCAATCGCGGTCTTCGTCATCAGCGTCGCCGACGGCTTATCCTCCGAGTGTGTGTAGGGTATGTTGAGCCCCATGCCGCCCGTGCCCGTCGTGCCGATCTTCAGATAGAGGCGCGTCCCTGCCTCCGACATCGCGCGGTGAATCAGGAGCGTGTGGCGTATGAGCTGCGGGATCGACTGGTTTATGAGGAGCGTCTCAAGCGCTCTCTCCGTTGACTTGAACAGGTTCGCGACCCCGTCCGCCTCCCCGTCGGCCGCCCCGTTGAATCTCTCCTTCAGCGCGTCAAAGTTGTGCTTGGCTATCTCGGAAGACTTGAATGTGTCCTGATAGCTTATGGCCGTGGCGGTGTTGACGCTGTCAACGACCACCTCGGGCTTGTGTTCGAGAATTAGCCGGACGAGCTGCGAGCGCTCATATGCTTTATCAATGTCGTGGAATACGTCGTCGTACAACTCCTGCCGGTGCTCGGCCGAGTCGAGCAGGCGTTCGCGCGTCAACTGATGCAGCCTCTCCTCCATATTCCACTCCCTGCGGAGGAACACGTCGCCCCAGACGGGGATGAAGCGCACGCGCGGGAACTCGCGCTCGTAAGTCCTGGTGATGTCGCTGACCTCTTTGTGGTATCTGGAGCAGAGGACTATCCAGCGTGGCTTGAGCTGCGAGGCTATCTCGTGAACCACCTGCGCGCCAATCATGCCGCCGCCGCCGAGTACAAGGTAAGTGTCCTTCTCGCTCATGAGCCCTCCCGCGAACGCCGTATCACTCCGAAAACTTTGTGAGTGACCATGTAGAAGAAAGCCTTCGGACAAGGCAGGAGTATATAGGGATTGTCTCCGCGTTAAAAGGATATTTGAAAGCGCGCATTCACAGGCGATGGCCTCCTCGAACGCGCGCGTCAAGGCGATATTTTAGTGCCCGTCAACTGCGGCTTGCGGCGTCTGTCATTGGATGCCGAAAAAGGTAGTTGACGTACAGACATCGGCGACCGTTGCGAATCTGACCTCTATTATAGCTGAGAGAGCGGTCGCCGCCCCGCACGCGCTACCTGAGCGGGTCGCGCGTGCGCGGCGGCGGGGCCTTCAGTTCATCGGGGTCGAGGACTGTGCGGAGCCTGCCGTCGAGTAGGTAGAGGCGCTGCATCTCTTCGAGCGTGAAGGGGCGCGCGCCGCGTCGGCCGAAGACCGCGAGCTGGTTGCCCGACTCGTCCACGGCGCGGTCGCGGTCGAGCCCCTTCGAGACTGCGAGCGCGGGGCCTTTTGTGCGG
>JBJMGR010000115.1:0-4566 GCA_045807805.1 Pyrinomonadaceae bacterium
CGCGCCGAACGCGCCCGCCGCAACGCCCACGAACGCCGAGAGCGCGCCCAGTAGAAAGAAGGTTCTGTCCATTCTTATCCTCCCGCTCTCGAACAGAGTTCACCACCCCGGACACAGAGGCACGACTCGAAAACTGCTAAAGCAAAAGCACGACTCGAAAACTGCTAAAGCAAAAGCTGTGTCTCCGTGTCTGCGTTGGTTAATTACTTCTCCTCAAGCCGTCTTCAACATCTCGCGCGCGTGGCGGCGCGCGGCATCCGTAATCTCCGCGCCCGTGAGCATGCGCGCTATCTCCTCAACGCGGCCTCGCTGGTCTAGCCGCCCGACGCCAACCTCCGTGCGGCCTCGACGCTGCTGCTTGTCTACGAGGAGGTGCGTGTCCGCGAAGCGCGCAATCTGCGCCTGATGCGTGACGCACAGAACCTGATTCGTCTTTGAGAGCGCCTTGAGCTTCAGGCCGACGGCCTCGGAGACGCGGCCGCCAATGCCTGCGTCAACCTCGTCGAAGACGATGGTACGGGGAAAGCGCGCGGGGCTTGAGCTGGTCTTGAGCACGAGCATGAGACGCGAAGCCTCGCCGCCCGAGGCGACCTTCGCGAGCGGCCGAAGGGGCTCGCCCGCGTTCGCTGAGAAGTGGAACTCGACGCGATCGAAGCCCGTCGAAGTGAACGCGCGCGCGGCCTCGTCTGAGCCCAAGTCCTCCGGCGCGTTGACGCGTGCCTCGAAGCGCGCGTTCTCAAGCGCGACCTCTCTCAAAGCGGACTCGACCGAGCGCCTGAACTTCTCGGCCGACTTCACGCGCGAGGCGTGGACGCGCCGCGCCGCCGCGACGTAAGCGGCGCGCGCCTCCTTCAACTCCTTCGCAAGCTCCTCCGCCCGCTCGTCCGTGCGTTCGAGTTGGCGCAGACGCGCGCGCGAAGTTTCGAGGTGCTCGATGGCACTCTCGACCGTCCCGCCGTACTTGCGTTTGAGCCGCGCGAGTTCCGCGAGCCGCGACTCTATCTCCGCGAGTCGCTCGGGCGAGAAGGTCAGGCCGTCGAGGAAGTCGCGCAGAGAGGCCGAGAGGTCTTCGAGCACCGCGCGTGCCGTCGCCAACCCTTCCGAATAATTTTTGTACGAAGGCTCGTACTGCGAAAGCTCTTCGGTCTGCCGTTCCAGCTTGCGCAGTCGCGCGACCGTCGAATCAGACTGCTCGTAGGTCACGTCGTACGCGCCGCCGGAAAGCTCCGTCAGCTTCTCAAGATTGACCAGCCGCCGCCGCTCCGACTCCAACTGCTCGTCCTCGCCAGCCGAGAGGCGCGCCGACTCAAGCTCGCTCAACTGAAAGCGCAAGGCGTCCATCATGTGGAACTTCTCCGCCTCGTCGCGGCGCAAGTGCTCAAGCTCTCGGTCGAGCGCGGCCCATCGTCGATAGTGCGCGGCAATCTCTTCGCGCTCCGCCCCGAGGTCTGCGAAGGCGTCGAGGAGTTCGAGGTGCGTCTCGGGGTCGAAGAGTGTCTGCTGCGTGCCCTGCCCGTGAATGTCTACGAGCATCGGCCGAAGGCTTCGGAGGAGTGAGAGCGTCGCGAGACGGTTGTTGACGAAGACGCGGCTCCGGCCCTCCGCCGAAAGCTCGCGCCGCACGACCAGTTCCACTTCGCCCGAAGCAAGCGCCGCGACGCCCGCCTCTTCGAGTAGCGCTTCGACCTGCGGGTGCGCGCCGAGCGTGAAGAGCCCCTCGACCGACGCGTGGCGCTCGCCCGCGCGCACCATCTCGGGCGAGAGGCGGTCGCCTATGAGCACGCCGAGCGCATCGACGATGATCGACTTGCCCGAGCCAGTCTCGCCCGTCAGAAGGTTCAGCCCTCGGTCGAACTCCACCTTCAGCTCGCTTATCAGCGCGAAGTTCGAGATGTTCAGGAGCGCGAGCACGAAGACCTCCGTAAAGTCTGTCTATCAGAACCGCGAACGGTAGTGAGCGGGTAGCGGCTCCGACATACGAAGTCTTATCGGAGCTTGAGACCCGCTCGCTACCGCTCCCGGTTCTGCTCTGCCTCATCTTACTAAAAACTTCGGCCGTTTGCGGCGGGGCAGAGACCCACGCAAGCGCCCCTCAAAGTTTTCCACAGATTTGCGGCCTGTGGAAAAAATAAATTCGGCCGCGCGACTTTCCGCGCGCGCCCTTTGTGTTATGCTCTCGCGCCGTAAGCGCCGCGGTGAGTTTACGTCGGAGCGCCCCCCGCGCCGACCGTTTCAAGGGGTAAAACTTCCATCCGAGTCGAATAGTCTTCCGAAGATGTCCAACACAGACTACGTCCACCTCCATCTGCACACAGATTACAGTCTTCTCGACGGGGCCATACAGATAAAGCCTCTCGCGGAGCGCGTCACGGAATTGGGTATGAAGGCGTGCGCGATGACCGACCACGGCAACATGTACGGCGCGGTCTCCTTCTACAAGGAGATGAAGGCGCACGACGTGAAGCCGCTCATCGGCTGCGAGGTCTATCTCGCGCCCGGCCATCGCTCCGACAAGACCGACGTGCGAAAGGGGGGCAAGCCCTACAACCACATGATACTCATCGCGAAAGACCGCGAAGGGTATCACAACCTCGTACGCCTCACGTCGAAGGCGTTCAGGGAGGGCTTCTATCGAAAGCCTCGCATAGACCGGGAGCTTCTGTCGCAGTTCTCGGGCGGGCTGATAGGACTCTCGGCCTGTCTCTCGGGTGTGCCGCAGGAGCACCTGAAGGGCGGCCGTCTCGAAGAGGCCGCGCGCTCCGCCCACGAGTTTCAGGACATACTCGGCAAGGGAAACTATTTCTTAGAGATTCAAGACCACAAGCTCGAAGACCAGATAAAGATAAACAAAGACCTCATCGAGATGTCGAAGAGTACGGGCATCCCCCTCGTCGCCACGAACGACGCGCACTACCTCTACCGGGAGGACTACGAGGCGCACGACGTGATGCTCTGCATCGGCACCGGCAAGACCGTCAACGACCCGAACCGCATGCGATTCGGCGGCCCCGAGTGGTACGTGCGCTCGCCGGAAGAGATGGCCCGGATATTCGCGCACATCCCCGACGCCGTCACGCGCACACTCGAAGTCGCCGAGATGTGCGACCTCAAGCTCCCCTTGGGCGAGAACCAACTCCCGGTCTTCCCCATCCCGCCCGAGGAGAGAGACCTCACGATTGACGAGTACTTCGAGAAGGTCGTGCGCCTCGGCTACGAGAAGCGGCGCGAGACGGTCTGGGACAGGCAACTCTCCGAGGGCAAGCTCAAGCACAGCTACGACGAGTACCAGCAGCGCGTCTCCACCGAGATTGCCACCATCAGGCAGATGGGCTTCCCCTCCTACTTCCTCATCGTCTGGGACTTCATCAAGTTCGCCAAAGACCGGAACATACCCGTCGGCCCCGGTAGAGGCTCGGCCGCCGGGAGCTTAATCGCATACTGCCTCGAAATCACGGACGTTGACCCGCTCCAATACGACCTGCTCTTCGAGCGCTTCCTCAACCCCGAGCGCGTCTCGATGCCGGATATAGATATAGACTTCTGCGTCAACGGCCGCGGCGAAGTCATCAACCACGTCACGCAGCTATACGGCCGCGACTCCGTCTGCCAGATAATCACCTTCGGGACGATGGCCTCGAAGGCCGCTATCAAGGACGTGGGCCGCGCGCTCGACATGCCCTACGCCGACGTGGAGAAGATAGCCAAGCTCATCCCGCCGCCCATACGCGGCCGCAACGTCTCGATAACGCAGGCCATCGAGAGCGTGCCCGAACTCAAGCAGGCGATAGAGGCGGACGCGCAGGTTAAAAAAGTCATAGACATCGCCAAGCGCCTCGAAGGCTGCGCGCGCCACTCCTCAGTCCACGCGGCCGGAGTCGTCATAAGCCCGAAGCCCCTGGAAGAGTTGATACCCGTCGCGGTCAACAACAAGCAGGAGTTCACGACCCAGTTCGAGATGTCCGACCTTGAGAAGACGGGCATGCTCAAGATGGACTTTCTCGGCCTGACGACGCTCACCATCATCGACCAGTGCTGCAAGACGATCAAGGAGTTGACGGGCCGCGACATCAAGTGGCCCGAAGTCCCACTCGACGACCCAAAGACCTACGAGCTTTTCGCGCAGGGGCACACCGAAGCCATATTCCAGTTTGAATCGACGGGCATGGCGGAAATCTGCCGCAAGCTCGGCCCCAAGTCCATCGAAGACCTCTCGGCCCTAAACGCCCTCTACCGCCCCGGCCCCCTCGACGGCGGCATGGTTGACGACTTCATAGACCGCTACCACGGCAAGAAGCCCGTCGAGTACATCACCGAAGAGATGGGTGACATTCTCGGCAACACGTACGGCGTCTGCGTGACCGGCGACACGCTGGTCTTCGACGCAGACACGGGGGCGCGCGTGCGCATAGACGAGTTGGAGTCGCGCTCCGGCTCTTTCTACGTGCAGGGCGTTGACGACGAGTTGCGGCCACGGCGCGCGCGCATGACCCGTTGGCTCTCGAACGGGCGGCGCGAAGTCCTTGAGGTGCGTCTGCGCAACGGCGCGCGCGTGAGGCTCACGCCCGA
>JBJMGR010000116.1:0-16813 GCA_045807805.1 Pyrinomonadaceae bacterium
ACCTGTGAGTAAAAGTTGTAGACGGATGCCACGTCCTCCTCGCGCATGCCTTCGAGAAAGCGTATGGCGGCGGCGCGCGCGAGCGTCAGACGCGTCTCCATGCTGCCCGAGGTGTCGAGGAGGATGGCCGCGGCGAAGGGCGTCTCTTCGACGGAGAAGAGCGAGACGGGCTGCTCGCGCCCGTCCTCGAAGACCTTGAACTGCGGGCGTGCGAGCTTGTGCACGTAGTGGCCCTGCTTGTCCGTCACAGTCACGTTCAGGACGACTAGGTCTGACGCGACGCGCACAACCTCGTCGTCGTCGTCCGACTGCTTCTGCGCGCGCGTATGCGAAGAGGGGAGCAGTGCCGCGAGTAGCACGGCGGCGAGCGTAACGGCCGCGAACGCCAAGGGCCGTACGCGAGAGATTTGCGAAGGGGAAGGGCGTCCCGCTCTGGCTCTCATGGGTGTGGGATGCTGCGTATGTGTTTGATAAGCTCGATGAGTTCGTTCGAGCTGTTTATGACGGCCGCGGATATGACGAGGCGCGAGGTCTTCTCTACGCCCTTATGGAGTTGTTCGGAGAGTTCCGCGAGTCTCGCGAGCGCCTTCTCCAACTGCTGTGGCGGGTCGTCGAGCGGCGCTTCGTCATCGGAGCCGCCCGCGCTCCCGCGAATCTTGCGCGCGAGCTTCTCCATACGGTCGAGCTTCTTGAGGTCGTCCTTACCGAGAGACTTATTCTTCTGGAAGGAGTTGAGAATCTGCTCGCCGATGAGGGCGGTCTCATCGGCGCGTTCGACCATCTCCTTGTGAGAGTCCTCCTCATGCCTGATCTCCGCCCGGCGAATTATCTCCTCCTCGGGCGAGCCGATTTCGCGCCGCGGATTCTGCCGGGCCGAGGAGTCGCTCGGCTCATTTACAGCATGTCCATTCTGCGCGTCCGCGGCACAGGCGAGCAGCGCGAGCGAGACGAAGGCCAGGAGTAAAACCCTGAACGGTTGCGCAAGCCTCTGGATTCCTTCCTTAATGAGAATCGTCCTTCCTTAATGATGCTTTTGGCCGCTAGACCCATCTATGACGCGTGGACGTAAAACGCGGGTTGTCTTGCGCTCGTGCCAAACCTTACGAAGACTCTTTGAAGGTTATGCTTTAAGTTTGTCGGCGGGCCGACTCCTGAAGTTTAACTTGAGAGCGTGGCTCAGGGAACCTTGATCGGAGTGTCGGGCGTGTTGATGAAATCGCTGTCCCCGCCCTTAGACCTCTTTTCGGGAACCTTGACGTTGACGACTCTATCCGGAAATCTCTCGGGCGGTCGCTTTGCGCCGGGCATCGCCTTAAAGGCCACGTCGCGCGCGCCCGCGCCGCTGCGGAGACCCACCACGCTCGACCCGCGAAACTCGTCAGGCTCGATCTTGATGGCGAACTTGCTCTGTCCGCCGGGGGCAATGTCGGCCGGCTCGACCGCGACCTCGCGCCGCACGGTCGTGCCGTCGTCGCGGCGTCGAAGGTCGATCAGAACCGAAAGCTGTTCGAGCTTCTGTTGACCGACATTCTGGACTGTCCCGCCTATGACCGCGTAAGACTTCACGAGCCTTGGCTCGTCCACGAGTATGTTCGCCTCGGGCGTCGCGGCCGTTTTGGCCGTCGCGGCGTTCTGGTTGACGGCGACGGAGCGTTTCGGCTCTTTGGAAGGACTTCCGCACGCCGCGAGTAGAGATAGAGAGGAGAGGATTAGTATCGCACTCCAGAACCTTTCAATGATCATCGTTCAGTATTGCTGCCTGTAAGGGGTTGGTTTAAGGAGCGACTTGGTGACGGCCCGCACCTCTTGACCATCAACCGTTTAGCGTCGCGAAGTTGAGAATATCCCTGAAGTTTCCGTCCGCCGTCCGCATGCATTAGAACGACGGCTCGTGGCCCGGCGGCGGCGCGCCCGTGACCTTCTCGATTAAGGCTATGAGAAACTCCTGCTCGGCCGTCCCGTTGCTCCGAAGAGATATCCACTCGGCGCCGAGCACGTTGTCGCTGCGCCCCTCGACGCGCGCGTTGACAGAGACGTTCGTGTTCGCGCTGTCAATCGGCTGAATCTCTATGACGAGCGTGTAGCGGCCGCGAGTCCAGCTTCGCTGATCCGAAGAGGGCACGAGCGCGAGCCGCGTCAACTCCGAGGATGTGACTACCGTCCCCTTCGTGAAGGTGTAGGGCTGCGAAACGAGAAGGCCGTTCTCCTGCTTCGAGCCCGCGTCGTCGAGAATCAGCTTGCGGTCACGCATCAACTCCAGCACGGACTTCGCCAGAACGTCGTTTGGAACCTTGAAGCGGTAAGGGTTCTCGACGGGTGGTGGTACTT
This sequence comes from Pyrinomonadaceae bacterium, assembly GCA_045807805.1. Classification (GTDB taxonomy): domain Bacteria; phylum Acidobacteriota; class Blastocatellia; order Pyrinomonadales; family Pyrinomonadaceae; genus QHXN01. The sequence continues at coordinate 2,329 of JBJMGR010000116.1, forward strand.
GAGTCTTCCCCTTGCCGAAGTCCATCCCGCGGCCGACGCCCGTGTCGGTCTTGCCGCCGTTGACGGCGGGTTGCCGGTTGTTGCCGCTGTCACGTATGCGGTCGTTCTGCTGGTCAACGCCCTTCTCCTGCGCGGCCGCGACGCCGAAGGCCAGCAGTAGAAGCACGAGAGCGCCTATGTTCCTCATAACGTCGAACCCCTTTTTCATTTCGCAAGAGAGAGCAGACAACTTCTCGACGGGAGACGCCTGCGAGCATAAAGCAACGAACCGTCGAATTCAAGAAAGGAATACCGGAAGGGTATTGAGCTTTAGATGCGGGCACGTCGCGCGGAAGATGCTAACGATTCCGTTCGTTCGCGCGTCCGTTTCAAGGCGAAGCGCTCGGCTCGGGCGCGACGAGCGTCCCTTCGGAAGGTGTCGGCGTGGCCTGCATGTTCGCGTTGCGCGAGCGCTCCCATTCGCGCAGAGCCTGCACGCCGCGCGCGAAGTCCGACTCGTTATCATAGAAGTTGTGCGCGCCGTCGTTTCGAGATGGGTCGCGCACGTAGTAGATGAAGCGCGTCTGCGCGGGATTCAACGCCGCTTCGAGCGAACTCGCGCCGGGCGATGCTATCGGCCCCGGCGGCAGGCCGCGAACCCTGCGCGTGTTGTAGGGCGAGTCGCGGTCAAGGTCGCTCTGGTAGACCTTGCCGTTGTTCTTCCACTTGCCCGCGAGCTTCGACGCGTAGATGACCGTCGAGTCAATGCCGAGCGGGGTGCCGAGCGCGAGGCGATTGTAGATGACGGAGGAGATTTTAGGCCGCTCCTCCGCGAGCTTCGCCTCGGTCTCGACGAGCGACGCGATGGTCACGACCTCGCGCGGCGTCTTGCCCGAAGCGCCGGGCGTCTTCGCGACGAGATTCTCCCAGACCTGCCTGAAGCGCTTCACCATCGTCTCGACAACGCGCTTCGAGTCCGAGTCGGGAGGGAAGCTGTACGTGTCAGGGAAGAGGTAGCCTTCGAGGTTCTTCGCGTCGGGGTCTATGTCGCGTATGAGGCTCGTGTCATCCAACAGCGCGAGCGCCTCTTCCGGGCTCTGAAGCTTCAACTCTGGAAGCCGCGCGAGCTGCGCGGCGATGTCCCAGCGCGTCCACCCCTCGACGATTGTGAGACGGTTCAGACGCTGCTCGCCCTCTTCCAGCTTTCTCAGGACGCCGAGCGGCGAGATGGGCGAAGGGAAGCGATACTCGCCCGCCTTCATGCGCGAGCCCGCGCCGCTGACCCGCACGTAGAGCCGCAAGAGCCATCCGTGTCTGATAACGCCAATGTCGTTCAGCTTCGAGATTATTTCGTCCGGAGTGGAGCCGCGCGGAATCTCTACGTACTGGTTCGCCTGCGAGTGCTGGACGGGCGTCGCCAACTGCTGCCTGGCCCAGACATATAGGCCGCACGAGGCGAGAATTAGGATTAAGAAGAGTAAGCAGCCAACCCGCTTTATTTTCATAAGATACCCGCTTGCACTTACAGTTAAACCTCCACCGTAAAAAAATGCGCCCGCGTCAAAAAAAGCGTGAATTTATTCGGCCGGGCGTGCGAGATAGTCCCGAAGGATTATCGTCGCAGCCTCACTGTCCGCGTTCGCCAAGACCTCACGTTCGCCCAGACCTTCGCGCCGCAGCGCGGCCTCCGCGGTTTTCGACGTAAGGCGCTCATCCTGAAAACCGATGGGGAGGCGGAGCGTCAACTCAAGTTTTCTTGCGACGCCGCGAACTTCCTTTGCCGCGTCGCCTTCAACGCCGTCGAGGCGTAGCGGCAAACCCAAGACCACCTCTCGCACGTCAAACTCCTCGCACAGTTCGAGGAGGGCTTTGACGAGTTGTTTCCAGTTAGTGCCGCGCAGAGCCGCGAGCGGCCGCACGGTCAGGCGCAGCTCGTCGGAGACGGCGACGCCGACGCGCTTCGCCCCGATGTCCAGCGCAAGGACGCGGCCCCGGTATTGCGGAGTCCCTCTCTCCTGACTGTTCTCTTTTGACAATTCCTTCTGCTCCGACGGGGCGGAAAGTATAACGCAAACCTCGAACGCCTCGCCACTTAAGCTTCTTGCGCGGCGTCCGAGACGTGCTGTATCATCCGTTCACGGGTCGGGTTTCAGGCGGCCAGCCCGCGTGCTGGCTCTCTTTAAGGTGTCAGGGTCTTAAATCACCGAGGTGCTCGATGTCTTTTCGCAGTAAGTTTCTACTCGTCGTCATGTCAGCGACGCTCGCACTCTACGCGGTCGTGGGCGGCTGGATGTCCAGCAGCGCGCAGCAGCAGCAGAACGATCCGGGCGCGCAGCTCAGGATTTTCGAGAGCGTACTCCGTCACATACAGGACGATTACGTTGACGAGCCCGACCTGAACAAGGTTCGCGCGGGCGCACTGCGCGGCCTCGCGTACGGCCTCGACCCTTACTCGACCTATCTCACCGCGGAACAGGTCAAAGAGATGCGCGCGAGCGCAGGCGCGACGAGCACGCAGATAGGCATCGGCGCGGAGCTTTCGCAGTTCGCCTCGTACCTCTACGTGATCGCGCCCGTGAAGGGCGGGCCCGCGGATCAGGCCGGCGTACAGGCGGGCGACATCATCGAATACATTGACGGCAAGGCTACGCGCGACATCTCGCTCTACGACGCGCGGCAGCTTCTGAACGGCGCGGCCGGCTCCGAAGTGAAGCTGCGCGTCCTGCGTGCGGGCACGCGCCCGTTCGTCGCGACCATCAGGCGCGGGGCCGTGCAGGTGCCGGCCGCCGAGGCGAAGATGGATGCGGGGCGCATCGGCGTCATAAAGGTCAACAGTCTCGCGGACGGCGAGTCGGCCGACGTGAAGGCGCGCCTACAGGAACTCCAGAAGCAGGGCGCGCAGAAGATTGTCATCGACCTGCGAAACGTCGCGGGCGGCTCTCTGAACGAGGGCGTGCGAGTCTCGAACCTCTTCATACGAGACGGCGCGCTCGCGCAGACCATCGGCCGCGGCAACAAGATGCTCAAGACCTACAACGCCGACCCGAAGGAGACACTGTTTGAAGGCCCGGCCGTCGTGCTCATTGACCGCGGGACGGCCGCCGCCGCGGAGGTCGTGGCCTCCGCCTTCGCAGAGCACAAGCGCGGCGACGTTGTCGGCGTACGGAGCTTCGGCGCGGGCGCGGAGCAGCAGCTATTCACACTGCGCGCGGGCGACGGACTCCTCTTGACGACGATCAAGTGGGCTTCATCAACGGGCAAGTCTTTCCTCGGCGAGGGCGTGAAGCCTTCGGTCGAGGTCAAGCCCGTGGACGTGGCCGAGGCGATTGACCCCGAAGACCTGACCGGCAACGACGACGACGCCATCGCACAGCCGCAGCCCAACGCGCCCGCTGACCGACGCGAAGTCGCGCCCGAGGCGACCGCGCCCAAGCAGCAGCCCGAAGACGTGCAGTTGAAGAAGGCGCTCGAACTTCTACGCGAGAAGGGCACGCAGACGCAGCGCCCGTCTTAACGTTCAAGCTTCAAGTGAAGACTTCAAAGGCCCGTGAGGTTCAACCTCACGGGCCTTTCGTTTGAGCGCATTAACAGAACCGCGAACGGTAGTGAGCGGGTTGCGAGTTCCGTCAGGCTTGCCCCGTCGGAGCTTGATACCCGCCCACTACCGTTTGCGGTTCTGTTTCGGGCCTTAAGTCAGAGCGGGATGTTCCCGTGCTTCTTCGGCGGGTTCGTGTCGCGCTTGTTTTCGAGTAGCGCGAGCGCGCGTATGAGCTTCGCGCGCGTCTCGGCGGGCTCGATTATCTCGTCGATGAATCCTCGCTCCGCAGCGACGTAAGGGTTTGCGAACTTCTCCTTGAACTCCGCCACTATCTCGTCAATGCGCGCGCGTCCCGCCGCGGAATTATTCTCCGACGCTTCGGCAATCTCGCGCCTGTAGAGCACGCCGACCGCGCCCTCCGCGCCCATCACGGCGATCTCCGCCGTCGGCCACGCGAAGTTCACGTCCGTTCGTATGTGCTTCGAGGCCATGACGCAGTAAGCGCCGCCGTACGCCTTGCGTGTGATGACCGTTATCTTCGGCACGGTCGCCTCGGCGAACGCGTAGAGGAGCTTCGCGCCGTGGCGTATGATGCCGCCGTGCTCTTGGCGGACGCCGGGCAGGAAGCCGGGTACGTCCTCGAAGACTACGAGCGGGATGTTGAAGCAGTCGCAGAAGCGTACGAAGCGCGCAGCCTTGACGGACGCGTCAATGTCGAGCACGCCCGCGAGGAACGCGGGCTGATTGGCGACCACGCCGACGCTTCGGCCGCCCAGGCGCGCGAAGCCGACGACGATGTTCGGCGCGTAAGCGGCGTGGACTTCAAAGAAGTAGTTCTCGTCGACCACGGCGTTTATCGCGTCGCGTATGTCGTAGGGCTGGTTGGAAGCCTCCGGGATGAGCGTGTTCAGGGCTTCGTCCCTGCGGTCGAAGGGGTCTCGGGTCTCGATGCGCGGCGGGTCTTCCATGTTGTTCGAGGGGATGAAGGAGAGCAGCTCGCGTACGAGCAGAAGCGCGTGCTCGTCGGAATCCGCGGCGAAGTGAGCCACGCCGGAGACGCGATTGTGCGTGTCGGCTCCGCCGAGTTCCTCCTTCGAGACCTCCTCGTGTGTGACGGTGCGAATCACGTCCGGCCCGGTGATGAACATGTAGGAGGTGTTCTTCACCATCACGTTGAAGTCCGTGATGGCGGGGCTGTAGACCGCGCCGCCCGCGCAAGGCCCCATGATGCAGCTAACTTGCGGGACGACGCCCGAGGCGAGCGTGTTACGCAGGAAGATGTCGGCGTAACCGCCGAGAGAGACGACGCCCTCCTGTATACGCGCGCCGCCCGAGTCGTTAAGACCGACGACGGGCGCGCCGACGCGCATAGCCATGTCCATCACCTTGCAGATCTTCTCCGCGTGCGTCTCGGAGAGGGAACCGCCGAAGACCGTGAAGTCCTGCGCGAAGATGAAGACGCGTCTTCCGTCAACAAGGCCGTGGCCCGTCACGACGCCGTCGCCTGGATACTTCTGACTGTCGAGCCCGAAGTCGCGCGAGCGGTGTACGACCAACTGGCCGAACTCCTCGAACGTGCCCTCGTCTAAGAAGAAGTCTACGCGCTCGCGCGCAGTCCACTTACCCGAAGCGTGTTGCCGCTCTACGCGCTCGCGCCCGCCGCCAGCCTCCGCCTGTCTTTTGCGCTCGCGTAAGCCTTCGAGCTTCGATGTGTGCGTCTCGACGCCCTGTTCTGGTTTCATAGTCTGAAGGTGTCCCGGACGAGGCATTATCTACGAAGGGCTCTTCTTTGTACACGAGTGTGCGGCCGCCCCGCGCGTCACAAAATACTTGAAAGGTAAGACTTGAAGAGTCGGCCCGCCGACCTCTAAGGTTTTACGCAAGCATCCGACGCCTGAGCGAGCGCATGGCCCATTCCGCGAAGAGCACGGAGGCCGCGAGAAGGTACGCGGCCTCCGTGATGTTGCGCCACTTGAAGGAGCCGACGAGGAATGAGCGCGCGAGGTCAACGGCGCTCGTCAAGGGTATCGCCCAGGCGAGCCAGCGCAGCCATGCGGGCATCACCTCGACGGGGAACCAGATGCCGCACAAGAATATCACCGAGAAGTACAGGCTCAGGTAGAGGTTGAAGGAGTCAATGTCGTGCACGCGCGCCGTAACGCTGATGGTGAGCGCGGAGATGAAGAGACCGCCTAAGACGAGCGGCAGCGGGGCGAGGAGCGCGAAGGGAGACGTTGCCGCGCCGAAAGCCCAGAGCACGAGCAGAATTATCAAGGAGTCGATCGCGGCCTTCGTCGTCGCCCAGATGATCTCCGCGAAGGCGAGCGATTCGACCTCGACGGGCGTTGCGAGTATCGCGTCGAAGGTCGACTGGTAGACCATACGGAAGTATGCACCGTATGCGCTCTCGAAGAGCGCGCGAGAGATGGCCGCGAACGCGAGCACGCCCGCCCCCACGAAAGAGAGGTACGGCATCCCGCCCGCGTTCGACGCCACGAGCGCGCCCACGCCCCAGCCGAATGCGAGCACCATGAAGACCGGCTCAATCAGAGGCGCGGCCAACTCCATCTTCCAGAGTCTCAGGTAGACTTCAAAGTGGCGCTGCCAGACGGAGAGTGCGTCGCGTAGGTCTAGATTCGAGAAGGCTGGACGCCCGGAGGCTTTGCCTTCGTCCACCGGTAATTTCACGCGCTCGCTCCGCATAGTTAAAAGAATCTTCCGCCCGCCCGAGAGTTAAAGTTATACGCTAACGTCTAAAGTGATTCCTGAAGGTCGCCGTGGTCGCCCGAGTTAAAGTTAAAAGGGAACTGCCTGTCTTCGATGAGCGCGACGAGTTCGTCTAGCGCTTCGCGTGCGCGCACACGGTACTCGGGCGGATATGAATAGAGTTCGGCGTGCTTCTCAAACTCGTCTTCATCGAGAATCGAATATGAGAGGTCGGGCTTAACCAGAACGTCTATGTCCAGGTCTGTGAAGTAGAGCGTGCTGGCTTCGAGGCGCGCGGGCGTGTTGACGTTGCAGTAGAAGTTTAAGAGGCCGCCGCCCGTCGGCGCGCCGAAGCGAAAGACGCTGTACCAGCGGTCTGTCCAGAAGACCTCCTCGCTCAGAGTCCCTGCCTCGATAGTTCCGAGTATCGGGTGCCTGACCTCTTCGGCGAAGAAGGCGTCGAGGACTATCAGGGAGCCCTCGTGCTTTTCGAGGCGCGCGCGCCAGGTGCGGTGCGGACGGCCGCCGTGCTTGAGCGAGCGGACTGTTATCTCTTCGCCTTGCTTCATATCGGATGTCCGGGCCTCTTTAAATGTCCGCGGCGCGCAGCTCCTCTTCGAGGTCTTCCTCTTTCAGCACGTCGAGGAAAACGTCTTCGAGGTTCGAGGGTCTTAAGATGGCACGGCCGCCTTCGTAGAGCTTCAGGAGCGGGGAGAGTTTATCGTGCGAGTCCGCGAAGTATATGTGCGCGCCCGCGCGTTCGACCGCGCGCACGCCTTCCGCGAACTCCTTGAGCAGTGGACGCGCGCCCGCGTCGCGGATTTCGAGCGCGTAGGCGGAGACGTTCTCTTCAATCAACTCGCGCGGCGCGCCGCCCGCGATTATCTGCCCGCGCACGATTATGAGGAGACGGTCGCAGAGCCGCTCGGCCTCCTCCATGTAGTGCGTCGAGAGGAGTATCGTGAGGCCCGCGTCGCGTCGCAACTCTTCGAGCCTCTGCCAAATCTCCTGCCGCACGTGCGGGTCGAGCCCCGTGGTCGGCTCGTCTAGAACCAGAAGGCGCGGCCCGTGTATGAGCGCACGCGCGATCATGAGCCTGCGCTTCATGCCGCCGGAAAGCTCTATGACGCGCGCGTCGGGGCGTTCGTGCAGACCCACGAAGCGCAGGAGTTCGTCTGCGCGACGTTCGGCCGTCTCGCGCGGCATGCGGAAGTAGCGTGCGTAGACGAGTAGGTTCTGGCGGACGCTTATGTCGGGGTCCAGGTTGTTCTCCTGTGGGACGACGCCTATGAGGGAGCGTATGCGTCGCGCGTCGCGCCGCACGTCGAAGCCTTCTACGCGAAGCATTCCGGAAGTGTGAGGCGAGCGGCATGCAATCATGCGCATCGTCGTGGATTTGCCCGCGCCGTTCGGGCCGAGCAGGCCGAAAGCTTCGCCTCGCCTCACTGTAAAGCTTATTCCGTCCACGGCCCTGCGCTCGCCGTAAACCTTCGTCAACTCCTCAGCTTCGACGACTGCGTTGCACGCGGCTTCGTGCCCTGCCTGATTGTCTGAAGGCTCTCTCAAAGCTTTCGAGGAGGAGATGCTCAACCCTTTTGAGACTTCGGCCTCCCCGCTCTCCCTTTAACCGATTCTTGACTACACGGTGAAGCGGCTTCAAGTTATCTCTTAACTTAAATTCGCCCGAGAAAGAGCTTCATGTTGAAGTACTTCAGAAGAAAGAAGGGGATTTCTTAAACTACTTCTTTAAACTCTTTACGTGATTACGGAGCGTCCCGACGCCTTCGACCTCTACCTCAACAGTGTCGCCGTCCGTCAGAGGGCCTACGCCCGCGGGCGTGCCCGTCGCGATGAGGTCGCCGGGGTTGAGGGTCATGACGTTCGAGATGTAGCGTATGAGGAGACGGACGGGGAATGCCATCGCGCTCGTGCGGCCGCTCTGGCGCACGTCGCCATTGACGCGCGTCTCGACGCGCAGGTCTGCTGGGTCTAGCCCCGTGACGATGTATGGGCCGACGGGGCAGAAGGTGTCGAAGGATTTGGCGCGCGTGAACTGAACGTCTCTGCGCTGTAGGTCGCGCGCGGTCACGTCGTTGACGCACGTGTAGCCGAGGACGTAGGAGAGCGGGTCTTCATCTTCGGCGACCTTACGACATTTCCGTCCGATAACGACTGCGAGTTCACCCTCATGCTCCACACGCTCGGACTGACCGGGCAGCTCTATCGCGTCGCCCTGGCCGACGATTGCCGAGGGGGCTTTGAGAAAGAGCAGAGGCTCCGTGGGCATGGGGTTGCCGAGTTCCGCCGCGTGCTCGCGGTAGTTGCGACCGACGCACACGACCTTCGAGGGTTCGACGGGGGCTAATAGTTGCGCCTCTTCGAGACGCACGACCGGCTCCGTCCCTTCGACGGAGAGGTTCTCATCCGAAAGCCCACCGAGGAGCGCGTAGACCGCGCCGTTCTCGATCATGCCGAAGCGCGTGCGCTGTGTCTCGGGGTCTAAGAAGCGACAAATCTTCATGGCGTCTTCGCTCGGTTAATTTAAGGGGCGGTTTCGGAGACTACTTCTGACGGGGCGCTCGTGTTTCCCGCGGAGTCAACGGCCGTGACGTAGTAGAAATATTTCCTGCCCGACTGGACTGAGTCGTCCTGAAAGGTGGTTCGGTCGAGGAGAGTCCTGTTGAGCTTTGTCCAGCGATCTTTGGAAAGGTCGGTAGTTTCAGAGCGGAAGACGTTATAGCCGGCCACGTCTCGCTCTGGGCTTGCGGCGAAGAAGACGTTGATGCGCAGGGGCGAGGGCGAAGCGGCCACTGTGACGCCCGTCGGCGCTGTGGGCGCGAAGATGTCTCTGGGCGTCGCGATGACGGCGTTCGAGTTCAGACTCTCGACCGGCTCGCCGCCCGTGCCGAGTGAGACGGCGCGCACGACGTAGACGTACTCCTCGCCGAACTTAAAGGACTGATCCGCGAAGCTCGTCGCCGTGATGGGCCGGGGGTTGAGGGGCGTCTGCGAAGGCTGAGTCTGCGACCCTTCGGCGCGGTAGACGTTATAGCCTAGAAGATTGACGGGCGTCGTATTGTCAACGTTGGCCGCGGGAGCCTGCCAGCGCAGTACGACGGCGTTCTGCGTTGCCTCCGGGCTCGGCTCAACGACGGGGGGCTGGCTCACGCTCGCGGCGGGCTCGATGAGAAGGAAGTTCGAGAAGGATGCGCGCTGATTCGCCGCGTTGGCGTAGCGCACGGCATAGCGCAGGCGCACGGGCTCTTTCAGAGTCAACTCGTCGGAGTAGGAGAGCGTCTCTTTGGCCCGCTGAATGTCTTCGTATGAGACGGAGCCGATGAGCGTCGCGCGCGCGGAGAACTCCTCTTCGGTGAGAGGGAGCGGGTCGTCGACGCCTTCGGCGAGGCGGTATATGTCCACGCGTCGAATGCTCTGCACGCTCTCATCCGAAGCGTTGCGGCGCGGCGCGGGCCAGCTAAGGATGACGAGGTTTCCGCGCTGCACGCCCGAGAGCAGCTCCGTCCTCTGCGGCACGCGCTCGACGGGCGGAAGGGGCGGGCGGCGCTTCCCGCAAGCGGCGAGGCCGAAGGCGGAAGGCAGAAGGCAGAGGGCGAACAGAACCGCGAGCGGTAGCGAGCGGGTCGTGCTTATTCTATGCGAGTTTGGACTCGGAGCACGTACCCGCTCGCTACCGCTCGCGGTTCTGTTTTTTGCCTTCACTCTTGCCTTCATTTAGAGGACGTAGCGGCTGAGGTCTTGGTCTTTGACAATGTCGTCGAGCGCGCGAGTGACGTAGTCCGCGTCAATTACTTGATGCTTCGGCTCAAGGTCTGGGCCGAGGAAGCTTATCTCGTCCAAGACCTTCTCCATGATCGTGTGCAGGCGTCGCGCGCCGATGTTCTCCGTCTGCTCGTTGACGCGCACGGCGAAGCGCGCGAAGGCATCGAGCGCGTCTTCGGTGAAGTCGAGCTCGATGCCTTCGGTTTCGAGTAGAGCTTTATATTGCTTGACGAGCGAGTTCTTCGGCTCGGTCAGTATTCGCTTGAAGTCTTCGAGCGTCAAAGCATCCAGCTCGACGCGTATAGGGAAGCGTCCCTGTAGCTCTGGAATCAAGTCGGAAGGCTTCGAGACGTGGAACGCGCCCGCGGCGATGAAGAGTATGTGGTCTGTCCTGACCATGCCGTAGCGCGTGTTGACGTTTGTGCCTTCGACTATCGGAAGCAGGTCGCGCTGCACTCCCTCGCGCGAAACGTCCGGCCCCGTGCCCGTCTCGCGGCCCGCCACCTTGTCCAACTCGTCCAGAAAAATTATCCCCGTGTTCTCGACGCGTTCGAGCGCGGCGCGCGCGACGGCGTCCATGTCTACGAGGTGCTCCTCCTCTTCGGCCACGAGGTATTCGAGCGCCTCGTCAACGCGCATGCGCTGCCGCTTCGTTCGGCCCTGAAAGAGGTTTCCGAGCATGTCCTTCATGTTGATGCCCATCTCCTCTACGCCCTGCGGGCCCGCGACCTCTATGGTCGGGAAGCTCTTCTCGCGCACCTCCATCTCGACGAGGCGGCTGTCGAGCTTGCCCTCGCGCAGTTGCGCGCGGAGCTTCTCACGCGTCTTCTGGAACCCGTCGTCGCGCTGCTCCGTGTTCGCGCCCGAGACTTCGTCCGAAGCGTCGCCCGTCTCGTAGCTGTAGAGCCCGGCCGTGGGCCTTTGCGGGAGTAGAAGGTCGAGCACGCGCTCCTCTGCGTTCAGCTCGGCCTTCTCCGCGACCTCGTCAACCTTCTCGGCGCGCACCATCTCCACGGCGATCTCCGTGAGGTCGCGTATCATGCTCTCCACGTCGCGGCCGACGTAGCCGACTTCGGTGAACTTCGACGCCTCGACCTTGAGGAACGGCGAGTTGGACATGCGCGCGAGACGGCGCGCGATCTCGGTCTTTCCGACGCCGGTCGAGCCGATCATGATGATGTTCTTCGGCATCACGTCGGCCGCCATGTCGGGCTTGAGCTTCTGCCGCCGGACGCGGCTGCGCAGCGCAATCGCGACGGCTCGCTTGGCCGCGTGCTGACCGACGACGTGCTTGTCGAGCGCCGCGACGATCTGGCGCGGCGTCATCTCGTCGAGACGCTGCTCCTCATCGACCTCACCTGAAAGATATATGACCATTGATGAAAGGCTTCGGACTTGTGCTCTACTTCGGAAGGGACGCGGCGGCGCGCACCCCCCTTCAAATCTCTTCGATGATTATGTTCTCGTTGGTGTAGATGCATATCTCGCCCGCGATGCGCAGGGCGCGCTCGGCTATCTCCTTCGCGCCCAACTCCGTGTGTGCGAGCAGTGCGCGCGCCGCGGCGAGCGCATAGGGCCCGCCCGAGCCAATGGCGAGCACGCCCCCGTCGGGCGCTATCACGTCGCCGTTGCCGGAGAGCAGGAAAGAGGTCTTCTCGTCGGCGACGATGAGCATCGCTTCGAGGTGGCGTAAGATTTTGTCCGTGCGCCACTCCTTGCTCAACTCGATGGCCGCGCGTTCGAGGTTACCGTGGTACTGTTCGAGCTTGCCCTCGAAGCGGGCGAGCAGAGAGAATGCGTCTGCGCTCGCGCCCGCGAAGCCCGCGAGAATCTTCTCGTTGTAGAGGCGTCGGACTTTCCGCGCGCCGCTCTTCATGACGGTGTCGCCCAGAGTCACCTGACCGTCGCCCGCGAGCGCGACGTGCTCGTCACGGCGCACGAGCAGAATGGTGGTGCTACGGAGTCTGTTTTCGTGTTGGCTCATCGTTTCTTTATTTCAAGGCACTATAGAAACTGGCTCGAAGGGAAGTCAAGCGACAGGCGCAGGCGTGTGCGCCGCGCGAGTCGTCGCGTTTGCGACTCTCACGCGCGTGTTCGGACTGGCGCGAGTGTTTGGGTTATAGTGTCTGTGTAGATGTCGAAAAAGATGTCAGAGAAGGGAAGTCGGCGGCCGCTCGTGGGCATAACGATGCGCCACGAGCTTGAGACCGAGAGGTTCTACCTCGCGCGTTTCTACTCGGAGGCAGTAGAGGCTGCGGGCGGCGTGCCCTTGCACATTTCGCTCATCCCCGACGCGTCGTACCTGGAAGAGGTCTCGGAGAGGCTCGACGCGCTGCTGCTTCCCGGCAGCGCGTCGGACGTAGACCCCGCCCTGTACGGTCGCGAGCCGCACACGCGTCTGGGGGCCGTGCACCCTTTGAAAGACGCGACGGACATGTCCATGCTCAAGTTCGCGGAGGCGAGGCGTCTACCTCTCCTTGCGATCTGCTTCGGGATGCAGGTCTGGAACGTCTTCCGCGGGGGGACGCTGATTCAGGACATAGAGACGCAGGTGCAGGGCGCGCTCAAGCACGAGCAGGGCGCGCCGCGCGAGCGCCATTCGCACGGAATTAAGATTAAGCCGGACAGCCTTGTCGCACGCCTTGCGGGGGGCGAAGAACTGCGCGTTAACAGTCATCATCATCAGGCGCTCGAAACAACGGGGCGGCAGCTACATGCGACCGCTTGGAGCGCAGACGGCCTAATCGAGGCAGTTGAGGACACGCTCGAAGGCCGCTGGGCCGTCGGCGTTCAGTGGCACCCGGAGATTGGGTGGCGGGATGACGACTTCTCGCGCGCATTGTTCGAGTCTTTCATAAATGCGGCTCGCTCCAATGCGTCCGATAACGTCGAGAAGCGTTAACTTATAGATACCGTTTCTAAGTTTATATAACGACAGTATTTTAGTCGTCCAAACTTCCGAGATTGCTTTAGATAAACTTCAGGGGGATATTAAAAGTTGGGCCGAAGGACTGTACTCGGGATCGAGAGACTCTGCGGGTCGGATTCAGGGCTAATACGCGGCGCGCGCGTTGGACTCGTGTGCAATCAGGCGTCTGTGGATCACGACTTCAGGCACTCCGCGGACGTACTTCGCACACATGAAGGCGTAAACCTGAAAGCTCTCTTCGGGCCGCAGCACGGCATACGCGGCGACGTGCAGGATAACATGGTCGAGACGCCGCACACGCTCGACCGCGAGACGGGCCTGCCCGTCTACTCTCTCTACAGCGAGACGCGCGAGCCGACCGACGAGATGCTAGCGGACTTGGACGTGCTCGTGTGCGACCTACAGGACGTTGGCTGTCGCATATACACCTTCATCTACACCATCGCGAACTGCATGCGTGCCGCCGCGAGGCTCAGAAAACGCGTAATAGTCTGCGACCGCCCGAACCCTATCGACGGGATCTCCGTCGAGGGAAACGTGCTCGAAAGCGAGTTCGCATCCTTCGTGGGTCAGTTCCCAATCCCCACAAGGCACGGCATGACCGCGGGGGAACTCGCGCGCATGTTCAACTCTCGATGGGGCATCGGGTGTGACCTCGAAGTCGTGCCGATGGAGGGCTGGGCGCGAGAACTCTGGTTCGACGAGACGGACGCGCCGTGGGTCATCCCGTCCCCTAACATGCCCACACTGGACAGCGCGACAGTCTTTCCGGGAACAGTCCACCTGGAGGGCACGCAGGTCTCGGAAGGGCGCGGTACGACGAGGCCCTTCGAGCTTGTGGGCGCGCCTTATATCGACGCGGCCGATTTCGAGAGGCATTTGCAGGGCATCGGGCTGCCCGGCGTAAAGTTCCGCGCGTCAAACTTCCTGCCGACCTTCCAGAAACACTCTGGGAAGGTCTGCGGCGGCGTGCAGATACACGTCACGGACAGGCAGAGCTTCAAGCCGGTTGTGACGGGGGTCGCGGTTGTGAAGGCTTGCTTCGATCTCTACAGGGAGAGCTTTCGCTGGAAGGAGCCGCCGTACGAGTACGTCTTCGACAAGAACCCTTTCGACGTGATCTCCGGCACGGACGCTCTACGCAGAGCGTTAGAAAGGGGAGACTCGCTTGAGTCTATGACAGACTCCTGGGCGGAAGGGCTCAAAGAGTTTATTAGTCTGCGCTCCGAGTATCTGCTCTATTAGCCCGAAAGGTTTGAGCGCCTTCTCGACGAACATTGGTGCCGGATGTTTTTTTGAGAATCAATCTCCTTCGTGGATAAGATCTGGAATGGCTGTCTTAACCTGAAGCATCAGATATGTCGCCACGCCGACTTCTCACGAAGAACTTTAAGGATCTGCGGGTAAGACGGAAAAGTCTTTTATACACTGTCGCTTACGGGCGAGCTGTTGACAATGCTTCAACCTTTGGATGAGCTTTTGAGTGATTGCGAGCGTCTGCACGGTCACATATGTCCTGGGCAGGTTCTGGGCGTACGTATGGCGCTCCTGGG
>JBJMGR010000117.1:0-31113 GCA_045807805.1 Pyrinomonadaceae bacterium
CGTCACGTCGGGCACGAGCTGCCCGTGCTCGCTCTCGACCTCGAACTCGTTTTCGAGCGTCGAGTTTATCGTCAGCTCTCCGACCTTCGCGCCGTCAACGAAGACGTTGAGAATCGTGCCGACGGGAAGATTGACCTTCTCCACCTCCACTTCGAGCGAGCGGTTGCCGCCGCGCGAGCGGAACTTCGCGTGGCCCGTCGGCGTGAGCCCGTTAATCGCTGCGCCCGCGAGACGCGCCTCTATGCGTACTTCGCCGCCCGGCGCGGGCGTCGGAGTGGGAGTCGCGTTCGGGTTCGGCGTCGGCGTCGGCTGCGGCGGCGGTATGTTCGAGAATGAGCCCGCGACAATCGTCACGCCCGAAGCGTCCGCGACGACGACGCGCGTGCGTGAGTTGACCGCGGGGACAATCTGGCCGTCTTCGGTCTTCAGCCTCAGCTCGCTCCGTTGCAGACTCGGCGCGACAACGATTGTGCCGACCTTCGCGCCGTCAACGAGCACGTCGAGCACTGTGCCCGAGGGAAGATTGACGTTCTCGATGCGCACCTTGAACTCGCGATTCGCGCCCTCAATCTCGAACTCGGCCTCGCCCTTCGGCGTCACGCCGTTTACGGCCGCGCCCGAGAGCTTCGCCTCGAACTCGTTCATGACGGGAGTCGGCGTCGGCGTCGCGCCCGGCGTCGGGCTCGGAGTTGAAGTCGGAGTCGGGGTTGCCGCGGCCGTGATGACAGTCTCCGAGCCGCCAGCGAAGGCGGGCGCTGCCGCGAGCGCGGCGAGCGTCGCCAGAAGCGCGACGCACGCGAGCGCCGCGCGCTTGAAGGATGAAATGCTCGATGGATTCATTCTGTTGGTTTTTGCGGAAGGTTGCTCGCTTCTCATAGTTCTGGCTCCAGAAAGTTTCGTATAGACCTGGAAGTGGCGGGGAGCCTCTACCGCGCAGACAGTGCGCGGGCGGACTCTGAAAATACCTCGGCGTGGAAAAAGTCTCTGCGCGCGCATGACGGACTGTGCGCCTTTGCACGCGCACGCGTTATTATTGGCGCACGCGCACCGACACGCGGGTCAAACTAACAGTCTTACGTGACCGAAAGGACGAGTATGGAGAGAGACGAAGAGGCCGGAGGCGAAGGCTTCCAGACGCGCGCGATACACGCGGGCAAGGGCGAGAACCGAACGCACGCCGTCACGCCGCCCATCTGGCAGACGACGACCTTCAGCGCGGACTCGTCCGAGCACTTCGCCGAGATAGCGACGGCCGTGCGCCCCTCGGAGTTCTACACGCGCTACGGCAATCCCACGCACAAGGAGGTCGAGGCGACGCTCGTCGCGCTCGAAGGCGGCGAGGCCGCGCTGCTGACCTCTTCTGGGATGGGCGCGATATTCACGGCGCTCATGTCCGTGATAAAGGCGGGCGACCACGTCGTCGCGCAGACGAACCACTACGCGGGCGCGATGACTCTCTTAGACGAGATGTCGGCGCGCTTCGGCGTAGAGGTGACGCTCGTAGACCAGACGCGCGCGGAAGGCTTCGCCGAAGCGATGCGCCCGACGACGCGCGTCGTCTACGCAGAGTCGCCGACGAACCCGCTCATGCAGATAACAGACCTGCGTGCGCTCTCGGAACTCGCGCGCGCGCGCGGCGTCACGACCATCGTTGACAACACCTTCTCGACGCCCGTCAACCAACGCCCGCTTGAGTTGGGGATTGACGCCGTCATACACAGCGCGACGAAGTATCTCGGCGGACATTCGGACGTGACGGCGGGCGTCGTCGTCTCCTCGCGCGAATTCGTCGAGCGCGCGTGGCACTTCTCTCTGCTCGCTGGCTCCATCCTCTCGCCCTTCGACGGCTGGCTTCTGCTCCGCGGCCTGCGCACGCTCGGCCTGCGCGTCGAGCGCCACAACTCGAACGCGAGCGCGCTCGCGCGCTTCCTCGAATCGCACCCGAAGGTCGCGCGCGTCTACTACCCCGGACTCGAATCGCACCCGCAGCACACACTCGCGCGCTCGCAGATGACGGGCTTCACGGGCATGCTCTCGGCGGAGCTTCGCGGCGACTTCAGCGCGGCCGAGCGCTTCATCGCCTCTTTGCGGCTCGCGACCAACGCCGCGAGCCTCGGCGGGCACGAGACGCTCATCGTACACCCGGCAGCGATGTGGGGCGGCTACATGACGGCCGAGCAGTTGCGCGCCAAGGGCCTCAGCGACAGCCTCGTGCGCATCTCCGTCGGCCTCGAAGACGAGCGCGACCTTTTAGCGGACTTCGCGCGCGCGCTGGAATCATAGGGAAGCAGTCAGCACTCAGCTTTCAGCATTCAGCTTAAAACAATTTTCGTTCTTCGCGTGTTCTTTACGTTTAGACTCTCTCAGCTTAACCGCGAAAGTCGCCGAGCGGTCGCAAAGAGCGCAAAGGTCTTAAGCTGAATGCTGATTGCTGAACGCTGACGGCTGCGAACGGAGTGAGCTATGAGACGATTACACTACCACCGGGTTGACGTGTTCACTGACCGCGCGTTCGGCGGGAACCCGCTCGCGGTCTTTACGAACGGACGCGGGCTTTCGACCGAGACGATGCAATCAATCGCGAAGGAGTTCAATCTGTCGGAGACGACCTTCGTCGTGCCGGCGGACGATGCGGCGCACGACTGGCGCGTGCGCATATTCACGCCCGGCTCGGAGCTTCCGATGGCGGGCCACCCGACCGTCGGCACCTCCTTCGTGCTCGCGCGCGAGCATCTGGTTCCACGCGACGCACGCGAGACGACTATCATTCTCGAAGAGGGCGTCGGCCCCGTGCCCGTGCGGATTGAGTTCGACGCGGGCGAGCCTTCATTCGCGGAGATGACGCAGCCGCTTCCCGTTTTCGGCCCGCGTCTGAGTGACCGTGCGGGCGTCGCCGCGATGCTCTCGCTCGAAGAGTCGGACATTGAAGCTGACCTGCCCGTCGAGGTCGTCTCGTGCGGCGTGCCCTTCCTCTATGTGCCCCTGCGCAGCCTGGACACGGCACATCGCGCGCGCCCGCGTGCGGACTTGATAGAGCGCGTCGCCGAAGAGCACGGCATCTCGCCGCAGGTCTTCGTCTTCACGCGCGAGGTCGAGCACGAGGGCTCGACGGTTCACAGCCGAATGTTCGCGCCGGGCTTCGGCATCACGGAAGACCCCGCGACGGGCGCGGCGAGCGGCCCGCTCGGCTGCTATCTCGTCACGCACGGCCTGTTCCCTTCGGGCGACATCGTCAGCGAGCAGGGAGTCGAGATGGGCCGCCCGAGCTTCATACAGATACGCATAGAGCGCGAGGGCGACACGATAACGGCCGTCCGCGTCGGCGGCCGCTGCCACTTCGCGGGCGAAGGCTTCATCGAAGTCTGATTCAGGGTTTACTGCGTTCGGTAGTCTGCTATGGCTTCACTTCGGGAACGCGTCTGAGGTTGAAGTTACGCGAAAGGTTTACGTTACGCAGGGGCGGCCTCGGCGAAGGCGTGGGCGAAGCGTTGGGTGTAGGCGTCGGCGAGGGCGTGCGGTGCGGAGTCGGGGACGCGTTGACATTCACGTTGACGTTCCTCGGCGGCATGTTGTCCGAGTCGTCGCCGCTCCTTCCGCGCATGGCGATGAGCGCGACCACGAGGGCGACCAACACCAACGCGCCTACTCCGGCGGCGATCCATACCGCGGGCGACGACCTACGCCCCGCGGCAGTCGTCGGCGTATGGGACGGCGTCCGCGACATATTGACTTCGACGGGCGCTCGCGCGGCGTCGCCAGCACGCGAGAGGTACGAGCGCACGTGCTCGACTAAACGGCCGAGGTGCTGTTCGAGCGGCGGCGTCGAGGCGTCCACCCACTGCGCGCCGCCGAGATAATAGTAGAGCGTCTTGTTGTATGGAACGTCTTCGAGGCGGAAGGGGAAGACCTGTGTCCGCGAACATTCTTCAAAGGCTTTTCTGATTTCGCGCTCGACGTGATGCGACGCGTTGGCATGGGCGGAGAAGAGTAGAATCAGGAACGTGCTCGCCTCGATGGCGTCGAGTATGGCCTGCTCGTAGGAGACGCCGATGGGCACGTCGCGCGGCGCGATCCAGCAAGGGATGCCGCCGCGTTCGAGCGCGTCGCGGACTTTGTCGGCGACCTCCTTGTCTTCGACCGCGTAGCTGATGAAAACGTCGTGGGCCGTATAGGCGGGTCTCTCGCGGCGAGGTTTTCGGACGGCTGCCCCGTTCGGACGAGAGCGAACTTTAGCAGAATCGTGACGCAACGGGGTAGAAAATTCTCTGCCGCCCGCGCCGCCCGACCAAGAAGAAACGTCTTATAAATCCGAGAAAAACCGCGAATTTCGCTAAACCCGCGCCCGCCTCAAGAATTTCTCAAGTCCCACGGCGTACATTTTCAAACGGTTCTGGTATCGGGGTCGATTGTCGGCCCCCGGCCCGTTGGAAAACTTTCCGCCCCGGAGTTGAAACGTGACCGCCTCACCTCGCAAAAACAGAGGGACTCAGATGGTGCAGGTTATCCCCGAAAAGATTACGCCCCCCGTGGAGGTTCCGCGCGTCTCGCGCGAGCGCCTTCTCTCGACGCTCTCCGACAGCCTCGAAGGCTGCAACTCGACCATCATCCACGGACGCGCGGGCACGGGAAAGACCATGCTCGCGACCGACTTCGCGCGCCGCTCCGGCCGACGCGCCGCATGGTACAAACTCGACGCGCCCGACTCTGAACTCCCTGCCTTCCTGCGCCATCTCTGCGCGGCCGTCGCCAGCGTCCGGCCCGCGTTCGGCGAGAGGCTGCTTGAACGTCTGGGCGAGCAGTGCGGGATAGACGACGTGCCGCTCGCGGTCGAATACTTCGTCCACGAACTGCTCGACTCGAACGTGCCGCTGCTCGTCGTCTTAGATGACCTGCACCTCGTATACGACGCCGAGTGGGTGGTGCCGTTCTTCCGTCGGCTCCTGCCGCTTCTGCCGCGGGAGGTTCACGTGATGCTTCTGGGCCGTAGCCTTCCGCCGACGCCGCTCTGGCGCATGCGCTCGAAGCAGACGCTCTGCGTCATGGACGAGACGGCGCTCGCCTTCACGCTCGCCGAGGCGCGCCGCCTTTACGCGAGTTATGGGCTCTCGCCCGAGCGCGCGGAGTCGGCGCTGATTGAGACGCGCGGGCGCGCCGTCATGATCGACACGCGCGCGCGTGCCGAAGGCGTCCCGCTTGAGACCGAACGCGCGACGGGCACGCGCACGGCGCGCACGACGGGCCGCCTCACGCTGCGTCTCGTAAAGGGCGGGCGCAAGTCTTCGCTCGGCACTGCATGAGTTGAGTGAAAACTACTTTAAGTTAGGCCGGGCGCGGGCGCGGCGTTATAATCCGCGCACCGACCCGAACAGTTCCGAAGGCTGAAGGAGAGCGGAGTCAGGTTCGACTTGCCCGAAGCGGCGCGCGCGCCCCCAGGCGTTGAGGCGATGTCCAACTTACCCAACCGACAGGAAGGAAGCATCCACGACACGCAGCCGCCCGCGCACGTGCCGCAGCTTCCCACTTTCTTCCTCCGCACGAAGCTTCTGCCGCCGCGCCCCGCGCCTTCGCTTCTGCCTCGGCCGCGTCTGACCGAGCGCGTGCAGCAGAACCTCGCGCACGCCGTTACGCTCGTCACCGCCCCGGCTGGCTCGGGCAAGACGACGCTCGTCGCGGACTTCATACGCACGGGCGGCCACCCGTTCGTATGGTACCAACTCGACGGGGCCGACTCAGACCCGCTCGTCTTCCTCGGCTACGTCGCGCACGGCATCAAGCAGATTGTCCCCGGCTTCGGCGATGCCACGATGGCCTACATGCAGCAGGAGGCGTCCAAAGAACTCGCGCAGGCGCCGGAGCGCGCCGTTGACGTTCTCTTGAACGAAGTGCTCGATAAGGTAGAGCAGCAGTTCATATTAGTCCTTGACGACTATCACCACCTCGGCGTCGAGACTCCGGTTCACAGGATTGTTGACCGGCTGCTCGCGTACCTGCCCGACCTCATGCACGTCGTCATCATCTCGCGCGACATGCCGCCGCTCGCGCTCGCGCGCATGCGCACACAGGCGTCTCTCTCGGTGATAGACCGGCAGGAGCTACTGTTTACGGACGAGGAGACGCGCGAGCTTTTCCGAACCGTCTTCGACTTGGAACTCACGCCCGAACAGTTGGCCGAGTATCGCGAGCGCACGCACGGTTGGATAACGGCTCTGCAACTTGTGCGACAGGTCGCGCAGCGTCAGGCGCTCGCGCGCGGCGCGGGCGCGGCCGAGACGGCGCCGCCCGACCTCGTCGAAATCCTCCGACAGAGCGAGCGCGACATCTTTGACTACTTCGCCGAAGAGGTCTTCGCGGACGAATCGGAGGACGTTCAGCGCTTCCTCGTTCGCGTCTCGTTGCTCGAACGCGTCGAGCCCGAGACGTGCGGCCGACTCTACCCTGATTCCGCCGCGACCTTGCGAAGCCTCGCGCGGCGAAACGTCTTCATCTCGCTCGCCTCCGACGGGCGCGGCGAAGAGTATCGCCTTCACCCACTGTTCCGGGGCTTCCTACGTCGCCGCTTCCGCGTCGAGTTGGGGCGCGCCGCCGTCTCCTCGGAGCACGCGCGGCTCGCCGACTACTTCCTCGGGCGCGAGCAGTGGGAGCAGGCCATGCACCACCTGCTCGCCGCCGAAGACTTCGAGCGCGCGGCCGAGACGATTGCCGAGCGCGGCGGCGCGTGGATAACGGCGGGCGCTCTCTCTTCGCTCGCGGCCTTCGCTGACGCCATCCCGACGCGGTCGCTCGAAGCGCACCCGCGCGCGCTCGCGCACCGCGCGGAGGTCGCGCGACTGCGCGACGAATACGACACGGCGCAGTCTCTCTTCAACCGCGCCGCGACGCTGCTGCACGAGCAGAGGGACGCGGAGGGCGAGGCCGAAGCCTTCCACTCGCTCGCGACCATCGCGCGCCGTCGCGGCGACTGCGAGACGGCCTTCAACTATCTGGACCGCGCCGTCGAACTCTCGGACGAGCGCTCGGTCGTGCGTACGAAGTGCGGCAACACGCGCGGCCTCTGCCTCGTCGCACTGGGCCAGTGGACTGAGGCCGAGCGCGAGTTTCGCGTCGCCTTGCAGTCGGCCGAAGAGCGCGGCGACCGTTACTACGCGCGCCTCATCTCGCACAACCTCGGCACGCCCGCGGGCGTACGCGGCGACTTCGGCGAGGCGCTCCGCTGGCTGCGACGCATGCTGCGCGACGAGTCGGCGGGCGCGCCGCCCGCGCCGCAGGAGGCCATCGCGCACCTCAACATCGCGCGCTGCCATTGGCACCTCGGCGACTTCTCAGCATGCGAGCTACACCTCGACCGCGCGCTCGAAATCTGCCAGCTCTTCAACATGGCCGTCCTGCGCTGCGAGATTTTCGAGAACTACGGAATCCTCTACCGCGAGCGCGGCGAGTTGCAGCGTGCGAGTGAATACTTCGACCGCGCCGCGCGCGCATACGACGAGGCGGGCGTCGAGATAACGCGCACAGAGTTTCTCGAAGAGCGCGGGTTGCTCGCGCTCTTCGCGGGCGACGTGACCGAGGCTCGCGCACTGCTCGACCGACTGATTGAAGCGCGCGCACGCGACGAGATGGGACGCCAGCGCACCGTGCTCGCGCGCGCTCGCGTACTCATCGCGCAGGGGAAGCCCGAAGAGGCGCGTGCAGACCTCGGCCCCGCGCTCGCGTACTTCCGCGCACAGGGGCTCTACTACAACGAGGCTTGGGCCGCGATGCTGCTCGCCGTCTGCGAGCATGCGGCGAGTGAAGAGGTCGCCTCGCTCGAACACCTTCGGCGCGCGCTCGACCTCGCCGCGCGCTACGACTACGAGTACTGGCTTCAACGCTGGGTGGCTGCGTATCCGCAAGTCTTCTCCGCGCAAGACGCCGCGGAGTTGCTGCCCGCAGACTTGCGCGAGCAGCTCCCAGTGACGGGCGCGCTCGACGCCGCGGTTGCGGCCGCGGCGTCGGCCGCCCGCACGCCTTCCGTCGTCGTCGCGCCGCAAGGCCCGACGGTCGATTTAACGGTACGCCTGTTCGGCGCGGTCGAAATCTTCCGCGACCCGGCGCGCGCCTTCAAGCCCGACGCGTGGGTGACGCGCCGCGCACGCGACATACTCTGCTTCATCGCGTCGCGCCGCCACCGCCGCGCCTCGAAGGACACAATCATCGACACCTTCTGGGGCGAGGCCGACTTCGGCTCGGTCGAGAAGAACTTCCATCCGACCATCTCGCACATACGGAAGGCGCTCAACAGTAACCAGCCTTTGAAGCAGAACTTTCTCCTCTACCGCGACGGCGACTATCAACTCAACCCCGAGTTCTCCTACCGCATAGACACGGAGGAGTTCGACCGCCTCGCGTCGGAAGGCGACGCCGCGCGCCGCGCTCGCGAGCAGGACGCCTTCGTCAAATCCTACGAGACGGCCGCCGAGCTATACCGCGGCGAGTTCATGCAAGGCTCTTACGACGAGTGGGCCGAGGAGCAGCGCGCATATTATCGCGAGCAGTATCTACGCCTCCTCGAAATACTCGCGCAGGTCGCGCAGAAGTCTGACGACTGGCCGCGCTCGATGAGCCTCGCGCATCGCATTCTGCGCGAAGACCCCTTCCGCGAAGACGTGCACTGCCATCTCATGCGCGCACACGCCGCGCAAGGCAACCGCGTCGCCGTGCGCGAGCAGTTCGAGACGCTTCGCAAACTTTTGCGCAAAGAGCTGGGCGTCGAGCCCTCGGCCGAGACTCAAAGAGTCTACAAAGAGCTTCTGAAGTAGCCCCGAAAAAGATTTGTGTCGGCGGATAATGAACCTAGCAGGAAATCACAAGAAATCTGTAACAAAAGAGTCCCCGTCCCCATGTATAAAACTAAAGTCAGTTTTCGGCGACCTACCCTCGCAAGTGCCTGCTCCCGACGCGGGCCGAGCCCACGAAATTCGGGAGCCTACGTTAACCGCAGTCCCAAAGCACTGAAGATGTTTCTGAACATCTCGAAGACCCTTCGCCGGACGGCCGCACTCGCGCTCGCCGTGATTCTCTGCGCGCTGCCCGCGACCGCGGGCCTACGCATCTCTCCCACGCAAGGCTTAGTGATGACGGGCGCTGACGGCGTCTACTACGACAACGTCGCGGGGATGAATATCGCGGGCACGGACGGACTTCTCGCCTTCCAGGTCAACGGCATCTTCAACACGACGACCGACGGGCTCGTCATGACGGGCGCTGATGGCAACCGCGTCGCGGGCGTTGACGGCGTGAGCTACACGGGCGCGAACACCTACACTGCGCAACACGCCGACGGCCTCGTGATGACGGGCGCCGACGGCCTCGTCATGACAGGGGCCGACGGCCTGGTGATGACGGGCGCTGACGGCACGACGCAGCAGGTCAACTCCGTCACCATACGCCAGCCGCAGGGGCTCGTGATGACGGGCGCCGACGGTCTAGTCATGACGGGTGCCGACGGCCTTGTGATGACGGGCGCGGACGGCATACAGATGACGGGCGCTGACGGGATTAACGCGCTCGGCGTGCAGAGCGTGCGCGTGGACAACGCGGGTCAGGTCGTCGTGACGAAGCCGGACGGGACTGTCTTCTACGCGCCGACTACGGGGCTTGTGATGACGGGTGCCGATGGCCTTGTGATGACGGGCGCGGACGGCATACAGATGACGGGCGTGTCCGGGCTCGTGATGACGGGCGCCGACGGGCTCGTCATGTCCACGGCCGAGGCCGCGGGCGCGCCGCGCGTCGGCCTGATGAGCTTCGACCCCGAACTCGCGCTCAAGCTCGACAAGTTGACCGACGACAGCAACGTCAACGCCGCAATCGTCTACCACCATGCGGTCACAGACTCGGACATCGCAGACCTACAGGCCATAGGCATAACGGGCGGCACGCGCTTCAAGGAGCTTCCCGTCGTCGTCGTCACGACTACGAAGTCCAAACTCAGCCGCGTGATGCAACTCGCCTCCGTGCGTACGGTCTACGGCAACCGCACGCTCGAATGGAACGCGGACGAGAGCCGCGTGCAGACGGGCCTTCAGCGGATGCGCGCCGACGCAGACCTTCAGCGCTTCGTCGGCGTCGGCACGCCCGAGGGCGAAGGCGTCGGCGTCGCGGTGCTCGACACGGGCGTTGACGCGACCCACCCAGACCTCTCTGGCCGCGTCGTGCGCAACGTCAAGCTCGCGGACCTTCAGGGCGCAAGCGTCGGCTTCAACGCGCCCGTGAACATCGAGACGCTGACCGACACCGATCAGGCGAGCGGCCACGGCACGTTCGTGAGCGGCATCATCGCGGGCAGCGGCGCGAACTCCGGCGGCAAGTACGCGGGCTACGCGCGACGCGCGCGGCTCGTCGGCTTGAGCGCGGGCGACTACTCGCTCTTCAACGTGCTTGCGGGCTTCGACTACATTCTGTCGCACCCGGAACTCTCTGTGCGAGTCGTCAACTGTAGCTTCTCCGCCAACACCGTCTACGACGAGAACGACCCCGTCAACGTCGCGACGCGCACGCTCGTCTCGCGCGGCGTCAACGTAGTCTTCTCGGCGGGCAACTCGGGGCCGGGCCTGCATACGCTCAACCCTTACGCGGCCGCGCCCTGGGTCATCTCGGTCGGCGCACTCGACGGACGCGGCCGTCTCGCGGACTTCTCTTCGCGCGGAGACTTCGGCAGTCGAAGCTTCCGCCCGACTCTCGTCGCGCCGGGCACGAGCGTCGTAAGCCTTCGCGCATCCGGCACGAACCTGACGGGCACGACGGGCCTTCCTTCGGACGCGCAGGGGCTCTCGGCCACGGAGCTTCCTTACTACACGACCGCCTCGGGCACTTCGTTCAGCGCGCCGCAGGTCGTCGGCACAATCGCGCTCATGCTCGGCGTGAACCCGCGGCTTACGCCGTCGGACGTGCGCGACATACTTCAGAGAACCGCGACGCCTCTGCCGCCCTACTACCAGCACGAGGTCGGCGCGGGCGCTCTGAACACCCACGCCTCCGTGTTGCAGGCGGCCTTTCCCGGCCGACAGATTGGACTCTTCCGCGCCGTGATGAGCCGCGGGCAGGTGCGCTTCGTCAAAGACCCGACGCAAGTCTTCTCGGGGACGCTTCTGCCGGGCGGCAACTTCGACGCGCGCCTCAGCGTCCCGGCCGACGCGGTCTTCGCCTCGACCGACATCGCTTGGGGGCCGATCTTCACTCTGAACGACCTGGCGCTGACGAACTACAACCCGGCGGGCTTGAAGAGCGCAGAGTCGAACTACCTGAATCTTCCCGGCCTGACGGGCAGGCGCGAGCGCACGCTCGTCTCGATGCCGCAGGCGGGCATGTGGCGCGCACGCGTGAACAACACGCTCTCGGCCGTCGCCACGCCGCAGGCGTTCTCGGGCGTCTTCGAGACGGCGCACGTCGAGTACGCGCCGATGGCGGACCTCGCGGGACTCGACGCCGCGACGCTCGAAAGCATTCGCCAGTCCGTACGCGCGCTCGCAATGTGGCCCGACGCCGACGGACTCTTCCGACCCGCGGGCACGGTGTCGCGCGCGGAGCTTGCGGGCGCGATGGTCGCGGGCGCGCGCGTGCCGCAGTATGTCCCGAACACGCCCTCCTTCGTGGACGTGTCGGATACGCCGACGATGAACTTCGCGGAGGCGGCGCAGCCTCTCTTCCCGGACGCGCCGCGCGGCGGCTCGTTCTATCCTGACGCGCAGGCGACGCGTCTGGTCGCGGCCATCGTGCTCGTTCGCGCGGCGGGCCTGCGGGCCGAGGCCGACTCGAAGCAGGGCGCGATTCTGCCCTACACGGACGCGGCGTCGATACCCTCGAAGTGGCGCGGCTACGTGCAGGTGGCCGTGCAGTACGGCATGATGAGCGCTTCGCAGCAGTTCAACCCGAACGCGTCGCTCACACGCGCCGAACTCGCGCGCGGCGTCGCCACGATTGTCCGCATGAACTCCGAGTGACTCGCGCCAGCGAATAGGCTCTGTCAGAACCGGGAGCGGTAGCGACCGGGTAGCGGCTTCGATATGAGTATGTATCTCGAAGCCGCTACCCGGTCGCTACCGCTCCCGGTTCTGACTTTTCTCCGTTAGCGAGCGCCTCGCAATCGTGTTAACTTGTGCCTCAAACCTTCAACACTTGCATACGAGAGGTACGGTGATGGACTGGCGCGTTTTTCTGACGACGTTCGGGGCGATATTTCTGGCGGAGATGGGCGACAAGACGCAACTCGCCGCGATGACGATGGCGGCCGAGACGAAGAAGCCTCTGACGGTCTTCGTCTCGGCGGCGCTCGCGCTCGCGTGCGTCTCGGCGCTCGGCGTCGCGGTCGGCGGCGCGCTCGGCCACTATCTCCCGCTCGAATGGATAAAGCGCGTCGCGGCCGTCGGCTTCATCGTCATCGGCTCGCTGATGCTGCTCGGGAAATTCTAAGAGAGGGAGCTTGCCCGAGTAGAGCATCGGGGAGTAATCTCTCGACTGACGATGTTGAAGCGCTTCACTTCCGGGTTGATGACGGTCGTGCTCTTCGGCACGCTCGCGTGCGGCGGCGCGTTCGCGCGCGGCGGCGCGCGGGAGTGCCCGATGTCGGGCATGAGCGGCAAGCATAGTTGCTGCAAGCGCGCACTCTCGAAGAGGCACGTGCCCGTGCTCGACGCCGCGCGTCTGTGCTGCCTCGTCAACTTGCCGCGGCCCACGCTTGCAAGCACGAACTTCAACTTCCAAGCTTCGGCCGACGCCTCCACGTCGCCGCGTCCTGCGGTCGCTACAGAGACGCCTTCCTTGCGCCCCTTTGCGCACGCGCTCGCCTATTCGCCGCCGTTTCAGCCCGCGCACTCTCCGCCCGCGTACATACAGCACTCCGCATTCCTGATTTAAAAGTCCACACGGCCTTAGTGTGTCCGCAGCGTCTCTCTAACTGAGAGAGCGCGGATGCGTGTCGCGCGACGCGCGCGCGGCCCACGTCTGTCTTCACGCAACTGCAAAGTTAAACGAACTCGACGGAGGACTGTCCTGAATGAGAAGGGCTATCGCACTGACTTTAATCGTCGCGGCGCTCGCAAGCGTGGCCGCGTGCGGCTCGGGCGGCGGCGGGTCGAAGGAGATAAAGAGCGGCCGTGCCGGAGAGCTGACCGTCACGCTCGCAAACAACGAAGGCGTGCTTCGCCACGGCGACGCGGAATTGACAGTCACATTTAAGGACGCGTCGGGCAAGGCCATGGACGTTGGCTCGGCCTCGCTCAACTTTCACATGCCCGCGATGGGCTCGATGGCCGCGATGAACGACGCGGCCACGCTCACGACGACATCGGAGCCCGGCGTCTACCGCGCCAAAGTGAGACTCGAAATGGCCGGCGAGTGGCAGGCGCAACTCGCCTACGAAGGCCCGCACGGCGCGGGCAAGGGCACGTTCCCTGTAACGGCTCGATGAAGTGATAAGTGATGAGTAATAAGTGATAAGAAAGAGCGGAAGAAGCCTCCCTGTTTATCACCTCGTGTCACTCATCATTCATCACTTATCACTTATCACTCTCTTATGATTAGCCGTCTCATAGAACTGTCCTTGCGTAACCGCGCTCTGGTCGTGGCGCTCTACCTGGGGCTCGCAGGGTGGGGCTACTGGGCCTTGCTCTCGACGCCCGTGGACGCGATACCCGATCTGTCGGACAACCAAGTCATAGTCTTTACGGACTGGCCGGGGCGCTCGCCGCAGGAGGTCGAAGATCAGGTCACGTACCCGCTCGTGACGAACCTGCAAGGTCTGCCGGGCGTGCGCGTGGTGCGCGCGTCGTCGGCCTTCTCGTTCTCGATGGTCAACGTCATCTTCGAGGACAACGTCGAACTCTACTGGGCGCGGACGCGCGTGCTCGAACGCCTGAACCTCGTCGCGTCGCAGTTGCCGCAGGGCGTCACCCCGACGCTCGGGCCGGACGCGACGGGCGTCGGGCAGGTCTTCTGGTACACGCTTGAGAGCGACCGCCACAATTTACGCGACCTGCGCGCGTTGCAGGACTGGTTCGTGCGCTATCAACTCAACTCGGTGCCGGGCGTGGCGGAGGTCGCGTCGGTCGGCGGCTACGTGCAGCAGTATCAGGTGGACGTTGACCCGAACAAGTTGCGCTCTTACGGCATCCCGCTCTCGACTGTGGTCGAGTCGGTCGGGCGCTCGAACACGAACGTCGGCGGGAACGTCGTCGAGCAGTCGGGGCAGTGGGCCGTAGTGCGCGGGATTGGTCTGATTGAATCGGTCGCGGACGTTGAGAACATCGTCATCGACGCGCACAACGGCACGCCCGTCTACGTGAAGCAGGTCGCGGCCGTGAAGCTGGGCGAGGCGTTCCGCACGGGCGCGCTGGATCGCGACGGAAAAGAGTCGGTCGGCGGCGTGATCATCGCGCGCTACGGCGTAAACACGCTCGACGTTATAGAGTCAGTGAAGCGGCGGCTCGAAGAGTTGAAGCCGGGACTTCCCGAGGGCGTGCGCGTCGTCCCCTTCTACGACCGCACGCAGTTAATCGAGCGCGCGACCGCTACCTTGAAGCACGCGCTCCTCGAAGAGATTCTCCTCGTCACGCTCGCGCACATAATCTTCCTCGCGCACTTCCGCTCGATAATCATCGTCACCGTCCCGCTCCCGCTCGCCGTGCTCATAAGCTTCCTCTTTATGAAGTACGCAGGCATTAGCTCGAACCTGATGTCGCTCTCAGGCATAGCAATCGCCATCGGCGTCCTCGTTGACGCGGGGATTGTCGTAACCGAGAACGCGTTCCGCTTCATCGAGAAGCGCGGCGTTGACCCCCGAGACAGGCGTGCCGTGTGGGAGGCCGTGCTCGACTCGACGCGGCTCGTCGGCCGCCCGGTCTTCTTCTCGATGGTGATAATCATACTCGCCTTCGTGCCCGTCTTCGCGCTCAACGGTCAGGAGGGAAAGCTCTTCCACCCGCTCGCCTTCACGAAGACCTTCGCGATGGTCGGCGCGACCGTCATCGCCGTCACGCTCGTCCCAGTGCTCTGCACGCTGCTGCTCGGCGGCAAGTTTCACGCGGAGCAGTCGAACCCCGTCATGCGACTGCTGGCGTCTCTCTATCGGCCCGTGCTCGGTTGGGCTTTGGGCCACCGAGGCGCGACCGTCGCGCTCGCCGCCGCGCTCTTCGCGGGCGCTGTCTTACTCGCTTCGGGGATCGGCAAGGAGTTCATGCCGCCCTTGAACGAGGGCGACCTGATGTTCATGCCCGTGACAGACCCCGCGATCTCTATCGACGAGGCGCTGCGAATCACGAGCCGACAGGACGAGATTCTGAAGGGCTTCCCCGAGGTCGAGTGGGCGGTCGGCAAGGCCGGGCGCG
Organism: Pyrinomonadaceae bacterium; assembly: GCA_045807805.1. Classification (GTDB taxonomy): domain Bacteria; phylum Acidobacteriota; class Blastocatellia; order Pyrinomonadales; family Pyrinomonadaceae; genus QHXN01. Next base: position 15,360 of record JBJMGR010000117.1, read on the forward strand.
CGGAGACTTCGACAGACCCCTCGCCCGTCAACATGACGGAGACCATCGTTCACCTCAAGCCGCGGGAGCAGTGGCGCGCGGGGGTGACGCGCGAGTCATTGGTCGGCGAACTCGACGCGGCGCTCCGCATGCCGGGCGTGACGAACATCTGGACGCAGCCCATCATCAACCGCATAGACATGCTCTCGACGGGCATACGTTCGCAGGTCGGCGTCAAAGTCTTCGGCAACGATTTGAAGACGCTCGAAGAACTCTCGCGCCGCGTCGCGGAAGTAGTCCGCACGGTGCAGGGCGCGGCGGATGTCTACCCCGAACAGATAGGCGGCTCGCCTTACGTGGACATAAAGATCGACCGGCAGGCCGCCGCGCGCTACGGCATCGACGTGGGGTTGATACAGGACGCCATCGAGAAGGGAATCGGCGAGACGAACCTCTCCGTCACAATCGAGGGCCGAAGACGCTTCCCCGTGCGCGTGCGTTACGCGCCCGAGTTTCGACGTAGCCCCGACGCGATAGCCCAACTGCCCATCACTTCGCCGACGGGCGTGCCCGTCCCGCTCGGACAACTCGCTTCAATCAACACGGTCGAGGGGCCGACGATGATTTCGAGCGAGAACGGGCTGCTGCGCGGCACTGTGCTCCTCAACGTCAGGGGCCGCGACGTTGGCGGCTTCGTTGACGAAGCAAAGCAGGCGGTCAACGCACGTGTGCGGATGCCCGCGGGCTACTACGTGCAGTGGAGCGGGCAGTACGAGAATCAGCAGAGAGCGCGCGAGCGTCTGCTGATAGTCGTGCCCGTCGTGCTCGTTGTCATCTTCGGACTTCTATACATGATCTACGGCTCGGCGTTGGAGGCGGCGCACGTGCTTCTCGCCGTGCCGTTCGCGTTGACGGGCGGCGTCTATCTTCTGTGGGCGACCGGGTACAACTTCTCCGTCGCGGTCTGGGTCGGCTTCATCGCGCTCTTCGGGACTGCGGTGCAGACGGGCGTCGTGATGGTCATCTACCTGGAAGAGGCGGTCGAGCGTAAGCGTCGCGAGGGCGGAGGACGTTTGACGAGAGAGTCGCTGCGGGAGGCCGTGACCGAGGGCGCGCTCCTGCGCCTGCGCCCGAAGGTGATGACGGTCTCGACGGTGGTCGCGGGGCTTTTGCCGATTATGTGGAGCACGAGCGCGGGCTCGGAGGTGATGAAGCCGCTCGCGACGCCCGTGCTCGGAGGGATGGTCTCAAGCCTCCTGCACGTGCTCGTCGTTACGCCGGTCATCTTCTACTGGCTGCGCGAGCGCGCGTTGAGGAAAGAGGCTGACAGAACCGCGAGCGGTAGCGAGCGGGTCGCGACTCCGATGTAAGTCTGTATGTCGGAGCTTGAGACCCGCTCGCTACCGCTCGCGGTTCTCGAAGGAAGTGGTGAAGTGATGAGGGCGAATAGAGATCACATGAAGGCGGCGCTGGTCGTGCTCGTTTCTGTCGCGTCGTCGTGGGTCGCACAGGCGCAGACGGCGACGGACGTTCCCGACGAGCGTAGGCCGCGCGCGGACGAGGCCGCGGTCGCGCTCTACTTCGACCCGGCGGCGGGCTTGACGGCGGACAAATCGGTGGCGCGCGCGCTCGCGTCGAACGGCGAGCTGCTCGCGATGCGCAAGGAGACGGAGGCCGCGCGCGCTCTGGTCAGGCAGGCTTCCGCGCGCGCGAACCCCCGGCTCGACGTGTCGGGCGCGAAGGCCGTGAATATGTCCGACAAACAGGTCATGGTCGAGGGCAACTGGCCGTTGGAGTTGGGCGGCCGTCGCGCGTCGCGCGTGCTGGTGGCGGAGCGTGAGGTCGAGGTGCGTGAGGCCGCGCTCGCGGGACAGGAGCGCGCGCTCGCGGCGTCGGTGCGCGAGAAGTTCGGCGAGGCGCTGGCGGAGATTGTGAAGCTCGGCGTGACGGATGAGCTTCTGACGAACAGTCAGAAGGGCTATCGCCTCGTCGTCGCGCGCGTCCTTGAGGGGCGCACCGCGCCGCTCGAACAGAACGAAGTGCTCGTAGAGGTCAACCGCCTCCGCTCCGTGCGCGAGCGTGGGCGCGGCCGCGTCGAGGTCGCGCTGCTTGAGCTTCGCAACCTGATGGGCGCGGAACCTTCAGAGCCTCTGAAGCTGCGCGGCGACTTCGAGGGACTCATCGACCCTCTGCCCGCGCCCGATGTTGCGGCGACGCGCGCTCTCGCGGAGCGACCGGACATACTCGCGGCGCGCGCGGCCGAACGTCTGGCCGAAGCGCGAGTCGAGGAGGCGCGCGCTGTTGGACGCGCGGACGCCGAGGTGCGCGCGGGCTTTCAGCGCATGAGCACGGGCTTTCCACTTAGCGGCATTACGGATGCGGGCCGCCTCGCGCCGATAGAGAACACGGTCAACTCCGTCACGTTCGGCGTCTCCGTCACGCTGCCCGTGCGCGATAAGAATCTCGGCGCGACCGAAGCGGCGCTGGCCGAGTTGGACGCGGCGAAGAGGCGTCGCGAGTTCACGGAGCTTACCGCGCGGCGCGAGGTCGCCGCCGGATACGCGTCTTACGAGGCTGCGGCGCGAGCCTCGGAAATCTACCGCGTCGGCGTGCGCGGGCAGGCGGGCCAGAACTTAACGGTCATACGAAAGACGTACGAGCTTGGGTCGAAGACCTTGCTCGACTACATCGCGGAGCAGCGCCGGTACATAGAGCTTGAGAACGACTACGTGGACTCTCTGCTTGAGACGTACCGCGCGCGCGTGCGCGTCGCGCTCGCTTCGGCCGCGCCCGAGCTTACGGCGAGATGAGCGAACGGGGAGAGAAGATGGAAGAGACGCCCGACTCAGTTGTCGAGACACGCGACGAGATTGTCGAGACAAACGGCGGCGCTGTCGTCGAGAAGCGCGCCGTGCTCACGTCTGTGACGAAGCCGCCCCGACGACCGAACAGGACTGCTCTCATCACGGTCGCTCTCTTCGCGGCGGCCGTGCTTGCGCTCCTGCTCTGGTGGCTCGCACGAGACCGCGGCGAAGCGGGCCGCGTCGTGACGGCTCCGCGCTCCGTCACATTCGGCCAGCCGGACGCGGGCGCGGGCAATACGACAGCGCAAGCGTCCGAGGCGACGCTCACGGTTAACTCGGACGTGGCCGCACGCGCGGGTGTGAAGATCGAAGCCGTCGGCGAACAACTCGCGCCCGAGGCCGCGTCGCAGACGGCGTCGGGCGTCGTGCAGGCGAACGCGTACCGCTCGACGCCCGTCGTCTCGCTCGTCGGCGGTCGCGTGACGAGCGTCGCGGCCGAGGCGGGGCAGTTCGTAAAGCGTGGGCAGACCGTCGCCGTAGTCTTCAGCGACGAGCTTGCGTCGGCGCAGTCGAAATACCTCTCGGCGCAGGCCGAACTTGAAGAGCATCACAAGCACCATCACCGCACGGCCGAGCTTGTCGAGATAGGCGCGGTGAGCCGGGAGGAGTTCGAGCAGTCGGCCTCGATGTTGAAGAAGGCCGAGGCTGAGCTTGCGTCACAGCGTCAGCGTCTTCTGCTGCTCGGCCTCGCGCCGCAACGCGTCGAAGCGTTGCAGTCGTCGTCGCAGATAAGCTCCGAGATAGCGCTCACGGCGCCGGTCTCGGGCACGGTCGTCAGCCGCGCGGTCAACCCCGGCGAGGTCGTCGAGGCTAACAGAGAATTGCTGCGCGTCGCAGACCTATCGAACGTCTGGGTCGTCGCGCAGGTCTTCGAGCGTGACCTCGCGCGCGTCCGTATGGGCAGCGGCGCGAGCGTGACGAGCGAAGCATATCCGGGCCGCGTCTTCCGTGGACGGGTCGCCTTCGTAGACCCGCAGCTTGACGCCTCGACGCGAACGGCGCAGGTGCGCGTCGAGATAGCTAATCCGGCGCAGGCGCTCAAGCTCGGCATGTTCGTCGGCGTCGCCTTCGGCGCACTCGGCACTGCCGAAGCGACCGCGCCGACCGTCCCCGCCTCGGCCGTGCAGAACATAGGCGGGCGCGCGTTCGTCTTCCTCGCCACGAATGACGCGAACACATATGTCGTGCGAGCCGTGCGCCTCGGCGCGGAAGTTAATGGGCGCTTCCCCGTCGTCGAAGGTCTCGCCGTCGGCGACCGCGTCGTGACCGAAGGCAGCTTCATGCTCCGCGCCGAGTGGCTCAAGCTTCACCCCGAGGGCGGACACTAAAGCGCCGCCGCCGCCGACGGCCTCGACGCGCGTTCCCATGCGTTAAGGACGTTGCTCTCCGAAGAGCTTTAGGATAGGCTTTGCGCCGCAAAAGCTCTCCACGTACGGCCTTCGTTTCGCGCTCGACGCGTACAGACGCTTCGCGACCCTCTTCGCGGAGATTGTGATGGGCGTCGCGCACGAGAAGTTGGAGCGCGCGCCTCGCCGCCGCGCAGGCCGCGCTCGAAATGAAGGACGGCGCAGTCGCCGCGGACAAGTAATCCCAATCCGGCCCGAAGTGGGAGTGAGCAAGTAACAGGGATAGGATGTACAGGATAAGAGATCAAAGTCTTAATCATGTCCATCATGTCCATCCCTGTTAATTTTTTCCGACTATGAGAGAGCAGGCGATTGCCGAGTACGACGAGCTTCTATCGGCGGACGAGGGGCTGACGCCCGAGTTGTTCGCGCGTCTGAAGCGGGCGATGAGGGAGCGGCGGCTGATGTACGGCGGGCGCGAGATAGGTGTGTCGCTTCGGCCGCACATGCTGACGGGCGCGCAGTACGCGGGGCTCGTGCGGGCGTCGGAAGTGCTCGCGGGCGCGTTCGAGAAGTTGTCGGAGGCGTTTGTCGCGGAGCCGAGCTTGATGGCGCGCGTCGGGATGACCGAGCTTGAGACGAAGTTCGCACTGGTCGATCCCGGTTATCGTTACCCGGCCGTGACGACGCGGCTCGACGCGTTCACGTGCGGCGACTCGGTGAAGTTCGTCGAGTACAACGCGGAGAATCCTTCGAGCCTGCCCGACCAGCGTGGCTTGAACGAAGTCCTGCGGGAAGTCCCCGCGATGCGCGGGTTCGCGCGCCGCCACGAGTTAAGACAGTTCGACCCGATGGCGGCTTTACTCTCAACGCTCGTCGAGACCTTCCGCGAATGGGCGAATGGTGCGGCGCGCGCGCCGAACGTCGCGATTGTTGACTGGGCTGACCTGCCCACCTCGCACGAGTTCGTGCTGCTTTGCGACTACTTCAACTCGCGCGGCGTGCCCACGTTGGTCTGCTCGCCCGAAGAGCTTGAGTACGAGGGCGGGCGTCTGCGGCGCGGCGACTTCCCAGTAGATTTAGTCTACAAGCGGATCATCATCCACGAGCTTCTGACCGTGTGCGGCGAAGGGCACCCGCTGCTTCGCGCTTACGCGGACGGCCGCGTCTGCCTCGTCAACTCTCTGCGCTGCAAGCCGCTCCACAAGAAGGCGGCCTTCGAGCTGCTGACGGATGAGGGCGAAGATGCGCAACGCTTCGGCTTCACGACCGAGGAGCGCGAAGTCATAAGCGAGTGCGTGCCTTGGACGCGCCGCGTGTCTGAGCGCAGGACGACACGCGGCGGCGAGCGCGTTGACTTGATAGAGCACGTGCGGCGTAGGCGCGAGTCGTTCGTCTTGAAGCCCAACGACGACTATGGCGGGCGCGGCGTCGTCATCGGCCCACGAGTCTCACAGTCGGAGTGGGACGACGCGCTCGCCTCCGCGCTCGCATCGGACTGCGTCGTGCAGGAGGCCGTCGAGCTTCACACCGAAGTCTTTCCAATCTTCACGGACTCGGCTTGGTGCTTCCAACCGATGTATGTCGATACGAACCCCTTCCTCTTCCGAGGCCGCGTCGAGGGCGCGATGGTGCGACTCTCAGACTCCCCCGTCGTCAACGTCACCTCCGGCGGCGGCGAGACCGGCTTCTTCGTCATCGAAGATTAAAGGACTGAGGACTGAGGACTGAGTTAATCCGAATTTCCGCCTTGGTCTCCGGCCGTCGCGGGCCGTAGGAACCCACACGCGACCAGTATCAGAAGGTTGAGCAGCGCGCCCTCCGGGTGAACGTCTCCGGTCGTGAGAGTGTCGAAGCTGATCAAGACCTGCGTCACCGCCGCGCCGGCCATGCATCCGTCGAGGACGCCGAAGTGACGCCTCAAGACCACGGCCCTCACGGCGGCAGCCGCGGTCAAGACCGAGAAGGCAAGATAGGCGTAGACCATGAACGGCCCTTTCAGCCGAGGTATCGTCGCCGCCTTAACAGCCTGACCGCCGAGAACAGCAAGCCTACAGCCACGGCGGCGAGCATCGCGGAGCCCGCCGCGGAGCTGCCCGAGAGCAGGTAGGCGGAACTGAGCAGAAGCAGCGCCGCCGCGACGACGAAAGAGCAGAGGATCGAGTGAGACATCGTTATTCAACCCCTTGAGTTATTCGAGAAAATTCTACGTGCCGACGTGTGAGGCGTCAGTACGGCCCTGTACAGCGTCAGCGCGGAGGCACGGCGCGGAGTTGATAACCTACGGATTAAAGGTGGCGGTAAGCGAGCAGGATTACATAGGGCGGAGTCAGCGCTTCGAGGGCTTAGTGAGCCCGACCGTCATGGACGCGAACGGCGTCGTCTGACGCGCGTGGGCGTCGGAGAAGAGTACGAGGAGAAGAAGTGCCGTGCAGCCTGAAAGCTTGACCGTTGTGCCCCCCGTGATTTCCGGTCACTCGACGGACGATAGCAGGCGGGCTCGGTGTAGGCGGACTAAATCCCACACCTGCGCGAGGTGTCTTTCCTCGGTCAGCACGTTGCCGACGGCGATGCGGAGTGAGAGCCGCCCCCGCAGCCGCGTGTGCGTGAGGTAGGCGGCGCCGGTCGCGTTGACGCGCGAGAGGAGCTGCTCGTTCAACTCGTCCGACTCTTCGCCGGTGATGCTTCCCCCCGCCCCGTCGGCTGAGGCCCGGACGCGGAAACAGACCACGCCCATCTGGACGGGCGCGAGCAGTTCAAACCCGTCGTCGGCTTCGACCCAGTCCGCGACGAGGCGCGCGAGGCGGCATGCTTCGCGGACGCGCGCCGCCAAACCCTCGCGCCCGAACGCGCGGATGACGAACCAAGCCTTGAGCGCGCGGAAGCGTCGGCCGAGTTGGATGCCGTAATCCATATAGTTGTGCATCGTCCCGCCGGCGCGTTCGGCGTCGCCGCGCAGGTATTCGGGTACGAGCGAGAAGACCGCGCGCAGGGACTCGGGGCGGCGCACGTAGAGCGCGCTGAAGTCGAGCGGCACGAAGAGCCACTTGTGCGGGTTGAAGACTACCGAGTCTGCGCGCTCGACGCCCCGCAGCAGGTGGCGGCCCTCTTCGAGGAGCGCCATCGCCCCGCCGTACGCCGCGTCCACGTGCAACCACACGCGGCGCTCGCGGCACAGTTCGGCTATCTCGGCGACCGGGTCAACGCTCGTCGCCGAAGTCGTGCCGACGGTGGCGACGACGGCCAGCGGGCGGCGGCCCGCGCGCACGTCCTCCTCCACGGCGGCGCGCAGCGCCTCCACGTCCATCCGATATAGGTCGTCCGAAGCCACGCGCCGCACGTTCGCCTCGCCCACGCCGAGCGTAATCGCCGCCTTCTCAATCGAGCTGTGCGCCTGATCGGAGGCGTAGAGCGTGAGCGGGGGCAACCCTGCGCGGCCGGCCAAGCCTTCGCGCCGCACGTCGAGCCCCAGCTCTTCGCGCGCGGCGGCGAGCGCGTGTAGGACGGCGACCGAGGCTGTGTCGTAGACGACTCCCTGAAATTCCTCGGGGAGGCCGAGCATCTGCCGTATCCAGTCGAGGACGACCGTTTCAAGCTCGGTGGCGGCGGGCGAAGTCTGCCACGTCATCGCCGAGACGTTGAGGGCGGCGGCCAGCATCTCGCCGAGGATGCCGGGCGCGGTGGTCGTGGTCGCGAAGTAGCCGAGGAAGTTGGGGTGCCCCCAGTGGACGATGCCGGGCATGATGACGCGGTCGAAGTCACGCAGGATTTCGTCCATCGCTTCGGCGGCTTCGGGCGGCGCGTCGGGCAGGCTGTCGGAGGTCGCGCCCGGCCTGTGCTCGGGCACTACGCGGCGCGTCTCAATCTCCGCGCGGTAGTCGGCGACCCAGTCGGCGACCTCGTGCAGAAGGCGGCGGAACTCGTCGGCGGGTAGGTCGCCCAACTCCGGCATCTGAGTCGGATGAGTCACGACATCACTTCCCCGAAGGGCCGTTGGGGTCTGCGTGCCCCGCGACGCGCCACGCGCGACCCGTGCCCTTGGCGAGCAGTTTGTCGCCGAACGGGTAGCCGCCGCGCGCGACCCGCCAGTATAAGGCCCAGTACGTACTCGCGACGCGCTCCGCGACCCACAGGGGCGCGTACAGACAGAGCCAAGCGGGGAAGAATCGCGCGGCCCCGTCGTCCAGTCCGCACGCCGCGAAGAGCACGGCGCCGCAGGCTACGGCCGTCAACGCGGCGAGCGCCCACCCCCAGCCCGAAGCCAGCCATAGCAGGGCGAGCGCTGGCAGCAGCGCGGCGAAGAAGGCCGTCTTGGCGCGCATCACGAAATCTTCATACGCCTGCCGGGGGCGCTGTTCAAACCACTTCCCGAGGCTCGGCGGGCGCTTCAGGATGAAGAAGTCACGCGCGTAAGCGATGCGCGCCCCGTGCGCCCTGAAGTGGCGCACTATCTCTTCGTTGTCGAAGAGCACGTCGCCGTCGTAATGGCCCACCCTCAGCATCGCATCGCGCCGCACGCCGAGCGTGCCGGGGTAGTCCCCCTCGGCCATCCACGCCCGGTTGATGAGCATCCGCGCGGCCTCCGTACGCGCCCAGACGGGGAGCGGCTTCAGGTAATTCTGCGGGCGCACCATCTCGAAAGAGTCGAGCATCTCGGCCATACGCCGCACGTCTTCCGGCGTATAGCGGATGTCGTCGTCGGCGAGGATGATGCGCGCGTGCGCGGCGAGAGAGACGCCCGTGTGGATGCCGTTGACCTTGCCGTTGAGGTACCTGTACCGCGGGTCGACGGGCGCGTGGACGCACGCGCCGCCCCACGCTTCGGCGTGTGCGGCGAAAACGTCTCGCGGCGACCCATCGACGACGAGCACCTCGCAGCCCGCGCCCGCGAGCAGACGAAAATAGTCCCTGAACCTGCCCGCCGCGTCCGCGTCGAAGCGAACCCGGCGGATCGTCAAAAGGTATGTGCAGTGCGCGGCGTCGCTCTTCGCACCCGATAAAGTTTCTGCTCGCATGTCGCGCGGACGGCGGTCTCCCTCTCAATCCTTTGGAACGTTAGCCAACGGCCCCTTGCGTGTGCGCCTGCGTACCGACCGAAGGCACACCCGCGCCCGAGCGTTACCTTATTACAAACTCCCTGCCACGTAATCTATACAAAATCTTTCTATTTTGGAGCGGTACGAGACGGGGCGTCGGCCGGGTATGCGAAGAACGAGCAGGGATGTCACGACCAAGCAGGGAGGCACTTCAACAGAATCCATTCAGCGTGGGCGACGCGGCCCGCGCCGTTAGCTCGTATGCCGAGTGGCGAGACGGCGAACTCATTCACCCGCTCGACCCGCGCCGTGCTACAGCGCCGCTCGTACGAGTCGTGCACGACAGCTTCCGCGCGCACGTCCTCGATCCCGAGTTCCCGTGTGTTGGCGGGAAGGCGGCTATCAACCATGACACATACCGCTTCGGCCTCTACCCCGAGATGAACTCTACGGCGGCGACGGCCGGGTTGGCCTACGACCTCTGGGAGTATGCGCGCGAGCGCACGACTTTCGAGACCGACTATGCGACGTACGTCGCAAGCTTCGCCGGCCCTTTGGTCGGTGACGAGCTGAAGTGGGAACATCTGCTGTGGTCGCAGCTCCAGAGTCTGCATGAACTCGACCGGGTGCATCACTCTTGGGACCCGACCGTGAGCGACGACCCGGAGGACGCGGGCTTCTCCTTCAGCTTCGCGGGGACGGCCTTCTTCGTCGTCGGGCTGCACCCGGCGAGTTCACGCCGCGCGCGGCGGTTCGCCTGGCCCACCCTCGTCTTCAACGCGCACGCGCAGTTCGAGCGGCTTCGCGAGCAGAACCAGTTCGAGCGCCTGCGGGAGACAGTGCGTGCGCGCGACTACAGGTTGCAGGGCTCGCTCAACCCCAACCTGTGTGACTTCGGCGAAGCGAGCGAGGCGCGCCAGTACTCGGGCCGCGCCGTCGAGGAAGGTTGGCGCTGCCCGTTCAGCGCCCGGCCCGGCGGCAGGGGGAATCCGAAGAGCTGATATGACAACCCTCTATCACTTAGAGCCGCAGACGGGCGTCGGCTTTCTACTCGGGCGCGGCCAACTCCTGAAGATCATCGACCCGTGGGGCGAGCAGGTCTCGGACGTGACGGCGTTCGCGCAGGGTGACACGTCCGAGTGGCTCTCCTCCGGGCGCACGATCGATTACGCCAATACCATCTACCTGACCAGAGGGCACACGCTCTACTCCAACCGCAGCCGGCCGATGCTCTCGATAGTCGAAGACACGGTCGGGCGGCACGACTTCCTCCTCACGCCGTGCAGCCCCGAGACCTTCAAGCTGCTCTACGACCATCACGACTACCACCCGAGCTGTTTCGAGAATCTGACCCGGAGCCTCGCCCCGTTCGGCGTCACGCCCGACATGATTCCGACGACGTTCAACGTCTTCATGAACGTCGTCGTGCTCCCGTCGGGCGAACTCCGCATCGACCCGCCGTCATCTCGCGCGGGGGATTACATCACGCTCCGCGCCGAGACCGACCTGATCGTCGGCGTCACGGCCTGCTCCGCGGAAAAGTCTAACAACTACAGCTTCAAGCCGATTGACGTGGAGGTGAGCGGGTTTGATTAAGGCGGTCATATTCGACGTTGACGGGACGCTGGTCGATTCCAACGACCTGCACGTGGAGGCTTGGCGCGAGGCGTTCAGGTGCTACGGGAAGGATCTGAGCTTCGAGGAGGTGCACGGGCAGATGGGCAAGGGCGGCGACCAACTCATGCCCGTCTTCTGCTCGGAGGATGAGTTGGAGGAGTTCGGCGAGGAGCTTGAGCGGAAGCGTGTAGACCTCTTCAAGAGCGAATACCTGCCGCGCGTGCGCCCATTCCCCCGCGTGCGCGAACTGTTCGAGCGCGTCAAGGCCGAAGGGCTTCAGATAGCGCTCGCCTCCTCGGCCAAGGAGGAGGAGTTGGAACAGCACAAGAAGAGCACAGGCGTCGAAGACCTGCTGGAAGCCGCCACGTCGGCCGACGACGCCGAGCGCTCGAAGCCGCACCCGGACATCTTCCAGGCGGCGCTCGAAGGGCTGAAAGACGTTCGGCCCGAGGAGTCGGTCGTCGTCGGCGACACGCCCTACGACGTTGAGGCGGCGGCGAAGGCGGGCATGCGCACCGTGGGGCTCCTGAGCGGAGGCTTCGACGAAGAGACCTTACGCGAGGCCGGGGCGGCGGCCGTCTACCGCGACGTTTCAGACCTGCTCGAACGCTTCGACGAGTCGCCGCTCGCGAGGGACAGGGCCGGTGCCGCGAAAGGTCGGGGTTGATGGAGGGCTTGACTGTGCTCGGGCTTTTGGCGGGCGGGCTGACGACCCTCTCGTTCGTGCCGCAGGTGCGGAAGATATGGAAGACGAAGTCGGCCGAGGACGTGTCGCTCCTGATGTTCGTCGCCTTCTGCGTCGGCGTCTCGCTCTGGATCGTCTACGGGTTCATGAAGGGCGAGGCCGCGATCATCGTCACCAACGTGGTGACGCTCCTGCTCGGCTCGGCCATCGTCTGGATGAAGCTCAAGTTCAAGTAGCGGCGGGAGGCTGAAGCTACAAGGAGGGAGTGAGTTCTATGCTTGCGATGAACTACCGTGGGCCGCTGCGCGTCCGCATCGACCACAAACCCGTGCCGGAGATAGAGCACCCGCAGGACGCCGTCGTCCGCGTGACGCGCTCCTGCATCTGCGGCTCAGACCTGCACCTCTACAACGGCTCGGTGCCCGACACGCGCCCCGGCATGACCTTCGGCCACGAGGTGACGGGCGTCGTCGAGGAGGTCGGCCCAGGCGTAGAGAAGCTGAAGGTAGGCGACCACGTCCTCGTCCCCTTCAACATCGCCTGCGGCAAGTGCGTCTTCTGCCAGCAGGAGCTTTACGGCAACTGCCATGAGTCGAACCCGGAGGCGACGGCCGTCGGCGGCATCTTCGGCTACTCGCACACCGCGGGCGGCTACGACGGCGGTCAGGCCGAATACGTCCGCGTCCCTTACGCCGACGTGAGCCCCACAGTCATCCCCGAATGGATGGACGCGGACGACGCCGTGATGCTCACGGACGTGGTGCCCACGGGCTATCAGGCGGCGGAGATGGGCGCCATCCAGCCCGGCGACACCGTGATGGTCTTCGGCGCAGGCCCCGTCGGCATCATGGCCGCGCGGTGCGCGTGGCTCTTCGGCGCGGGCCGCGTCATCGTCATCGACGAGGTCGAGTACCGGCTCGACTTCGCGAGGAGCTACGCCCCGTGCGAGGCGTACAACTTCAGGTCTCTGGGCGACCCCGTCCTCTTCGCCAAGCGGACGACCGACTGGATGGGGGCCGACGTGGTGATAGACGCCGTCGGGGCGGAGGCTTCGGGCAGTTGGTTGCAGACGGCGCTCGGGAGGAAGCTTCTGATGCAGGGCGGGTCGGCGACGGCGCTCCACTGGGCGATCAACTCCGTCAAGAAGGGCGGCGTCGTCTCCATCGTCGGCGTCTACGGCCCCATCGACACGCTCGTGCCCATCGGAAACGTCGTCAACAAGGGGCTGACGCTGCGAGGCAACCAGGCGTCGGTGAAGCGTCTGCTGCCGCGACTAATCGAGCACGTGATGAGCGGCGTCCTCGACCCGAAGCCGCTCATCACGCACCGCATCCCGCTCGAAGAGGTGTCGGACGCGTATCGCATCTTCTCGGCGAAGCTCGACAACTGCATCAAGCCGGTGCTTATACCGCCGTCTGCCAGGAGTTAGGGAGGAGCAGCAATGACGAGAGAGATCGAACAGACGCCCGTAGACCCGTCGCAGGTCAAGGGCTGGGGCGTGGACGCCGACCGCGGCAACGACCCGACCTACCCGATGAAGCGCCGCAACGACGGCGAGCACGAGGGCTACAGTTGGGAGCGCCCGCAGCAGCAGCAGTCCGACGTAGAGGTCTTACACTCGAACGAGCGGCCGAACGTCTCGGCCGCCTTCGGCACCTCGACGCCGCCCACGGGCTTGAGCGGCGTCATCCGCCGCTTCGCCTTCAAGTACAGCGAGTCGAGCTACGGACATTGGCTGCCGTTGATGCTGGCCGACCGCGTGGGCGTGGTCGAGGGTTACATCGAAGACCTCTCGCACGGCCACGTCCCCAACGTCTTCGCCGAGCGCGGGTGGAAGGCGGAGTGGAAGCATAACAGGCGTGGGCTGGTGACGCGTGTGGCGGTCGGCACCGTCCTCGCCACGGCGGCCGTCGCCCTACTGCGCGGCGGGAGGGATGAGCGTAAGCCGAAGAGGAAGCGCCGGTCTGACGGCCTGGGTGTCACATCGGCCGGGGACAAGGGCAGAGGCCCCGGCGTTGGCGGCCGACGCCGGTAAGCCGGAGACAGGGGTCATCGGCATTGGAATAATAGAAGAAATAATCCCTTCAATTTACTCCTTTCGCAACTCCTGACTCGTCGAGTGTACGACACCCCTCGTGCGAGAGCTTCCGCGACGCTTTGCAAAGGGCGTCGCGGCTTTGTTATAACTCAGTCACTCACAAACATCCCCCGTGCGCCTCTCCCGAGTCTTAATCAGGAGCCGTGATACCCGACGACGACTCGGAGCGCGGCGACATCCGCGACGATACTGCTCGTAGAAGACTCCCCGACGACGGCCTTCTAGTGTTGAGGCTGTAAAGTTCAACCGGACTGTTTCGCTAAACGGCGAGCGCCCGACGCCCGAAGGGATAATTAGTAACCGTGTCGGATCAAGGTATGGGTGACGAGCGCCGCAAGCCGGCCGACGCGGTCGCGGACTCCGAAGGGTTGGAAGTCTCACCCGCGAGTGAAGAACTCTTCCGCCTGATGGTCGAGAGCGTCGGCGACTACGCAGTCTTCGCCGCCGACACCTCCGGGCGCATCCTCAGTTGGAACCCCGGCGTCCTACGCCTGCTCGGCTACGAGGAGGGCGAGTGGGTCGGGCGGCACGCGTCAATCATCTTCACCCCGGAAGACCTCGAACGCGGCAAGCACGTGGTGGAGATGGAGACGGCCGCGCGCGAGGGGCGTGCCGAGGACAACCGCTGGCACGTGCGCAAGGACGGCACACGCTTCTGGGCTAACGGCATGCTCATGCCGCTCAGGGACGCGGCGGGCGGACTCCTGCGCGGGTTCGCCAAGATACTGCGCGACAACACGGCGGCGAAGGAGCAGGAAGACCTCCTGCGCAACAAGCGCGACCTGCTCGCGGCCACGCTCGACAGCCTGCCCGGCGTCTTCTATGTCTTCGACAGCGCCGGTCGCTTCCTGCGCTGGAACACGAACTTCGAGCGCGTGACCGGCTACTCCGCCGAGGAGATCGCGCGCATGACCCCGCTCGACTTCTTCCGTGGCGAAGACCGCCGCCACATCGAGGATCGCATCGGCGAGGTCTTCGCCAAAGGCAGCGCGACGGCCGAGGCGTCGCTCGTCACGAAGTCCGGCGAGCGCATCCCGTACTTCTTCACGGGCAGCCGCTTCACCTTCGGCGGCGCGGAGTGCGTGGTCGGGATGGGCGTAGACATCCGCGAGCGCAGGCTCGCCGAGGAGAGCGAGCGCGCCGCGCGGCGCGAGGCGGAGGAGGCGAACCGCCTTAAGGACGAGTTCCTCGCCACGCTCTCGCACGAGCTGCGCACGCCGCTGACGGCGATGCTCGGGTGGTCGCGGCTGCTGCGCTCGGGCGGCATCGGCGAGGAGATGCGGGCGCGCGCTCTCGAATCAATCGAGCGCAACGCCGAGGCTCAGCGCCAACTCGTAGACGACATACTCGACGTGTCCAGCATCATCTCGGGCAAGCTACGTCTCGCCGTGCGGCCCATCTCGGTCGTCTCCGTGGTCGAATCGGCCGTGGACGCGGTGCGCCCCGCCGCCGACGCCAAGCGTATCGAGCTGAGGGTCGTCATCGGCTCGCGAATGGGGTCACTCGACGGCGACCCGGACAGGCTCACGCAGGTGGTCTGGAACCTTCTGTCGAACGCCGTAAAGTTTACGCCCGAGGGCGGGCGCGTAGAGGTTCGCGCCGAGCGCACGGAAGGCGTAGTCCGCATCGTCGTGAATGACACCGGGCGCGGCATCGAGCCGGACTTCCTGCCTCACGTCTTCGACCGCTTCCGACAGGCCGACGCCTCTACGACGCGCACGCACGGCGGCCTCGGCCTCGGCCTCTCCATCGTCCGCCACATCGTGGAGATGCACGGCGGGTCGGTCGCGGTGGAGAGCACGGGCACGGGACTCGGCGCGACCTTCACCGTCACACTTCCGACCGGGCCGCCGGCCGCGTCAGGCGTTGCGTCTGTCGAGGCGGCGGCTCGCGTCGAGGAGTGCCCGCCCTCTCTCGAAGGGCTCCACATCCTCGTGCTCGACGACGAGGTGGATATTTGCGAGGTGGTCGCCGCCGTCCTTACCAGGTGCGGCGCGCGCGTGACCACGGCCGCCTCCGCGGCCGAGGCGCTTGAAGCCGTCGCCGCCGCCGACTTCGACCTGATAGTCAGCGATATCGGCATGCCCGGCGTGGACGGCTACGAGTTCATCCGCAGGGTGCGCGAGCGC
>JBJMGR010000118.1:0-7370 GCA_045807805.1 Pyrinomonadaceae bacterium
AGCGTCAACACCCGCGCGCCGCACGCGCGCAGCGCGTCTCGGTAGCCGCGGTGCTGTCGTGCTGCCCGCTCGGCGTCAATCGGCTCGCGCTCCCTGTAAGTCAACTCGCACGCGTCCAGAACGCGCGCGGGCTCTCTTGTCAATGCGACAATCATGTGTGCTTATTCGTCACGGCTGCCGGCTGTGCGACCGCTGCCAATTTCTGACGGCCGCCTCGTACTTTTCCAGCCACTTCTGTAGGTAAGTGACGACGATTTTATCGCTCTCCTTCGGACAACTTTCGTACTTGGAGACGTAATTCTTGCCCGCTTCGTAGGCGACCTTCTGCTGTTCGGGGTTGCCCTTGAAGTTATGGAGAAATGTCTCGTAGAGCGTCGGCTTCGCTTCAAGGTCATCACACGAGCCAGGGGCGGCGGGGGGTTTAATCCTCGTGAAAACGCGGATGCGAGCAGTCCGCCGACGACGACGAGCAGCGAGAGGATCGTCTTTGCTTTCATGTCAGGAATAACGAAAAGGGGAAGAGGCTGAAAAACCCCTTCCCCCGTAACTTCAGGAATTCCCGAACGCTTGCTTAAGCGGGCGCGGGGTTGCCGCCCGTGATGGGCGGGAGTATGGGCTTCAGAGGGTTCGCCGTGGGCTCCTTGAGCTGCGGGCGATCCTGATCGTCATTGGTCGTGGTCGCCGCGTCTTCGAGCGGGAGGCCCGCGATGATGCGCCGAATCTGGACGGCGTCGAGCGTCTCGCGGTCGAGCAGTGTTTCGGCGAGTCGAACCATCGTGTCGCGGTTATCCTCGATGATGTTGCGCGCGCGGTCGTACTGCTCGCTGACGATGTACTTGACCTGCTGGTCAATCTTTATCGCGGTGTCTTCCGAGAAGTCTCGGTGCTGCGCAATCTCTCGGCCGAGGAAAATCTGCTCCTCCTTCTTGCCGAAGGTGAGCGGCCCGAGGTCGGACATGCCGTACTCGCAGACCATCGCTCGCGCGAGTTCGGTCGCGCGCTCGATGTCGTTTGACGCGCCCGTCGTGATGCTGCCGAGGAAGACCTCTTCGGCGAGGCGGCCGCCCATCAGGATGGCTATCTGGCCGAGCAGGTACTCCTTCGAGTAGTTGTGGCGGTCGCCCTCGGGGAGTTGCTGCGTGACGCCCAAGGCCATGCCGCGCGGGATTATCGTCACCTTGTGGACGGGGTCTGCGTTCGGAACCTTCAAACCGACGAGCGTATGGCCCGCTTCGTGATAAGCGGTGACGCGCTTCTCCTCGTTGGTGATGACCATCGAGCGGCGCTCCGCGCCCATCAAGACCTTGTCCTTCGCCAACTCGAAGTCCGCCATGTTGACGATCTTCTTGTTGTAGCGCGCGGCGTTCAAGGCGGCCTCGTTGACGAGGTTCGCGAGGTCTGCGCCCGTGAAGCCGGGCGTGCCGCGCGCGATGACGCTTATCTCGACATCCTCGCCGAGAGGAATCTTGCGCGTGTGAACTTTCAGAATCCCTTCACGGCCGCGAACGTCGGGACGCGGGACGACGACTCGACGGTCGAAGCGGCCCGGTCTCAAGAGCGCCGGGTCGAGCACGTCGGGCCTGTTCGTGGAGGCCATGATGATGACGCCGTCGTTCGACTCGAAGCCGTCCATCTCGACGAGCAACTGATTCAAAGTCTGCTCGCGCTCGTCGTGCCCGCCGCCGAGGCCGGCGCCGCGGTGACGACCGACGGCGTCTATCTCGTCGATGAAGATGATGCAGGGCGCGTTCTTCTTCCCCTGCTCGAAGAGGTCGCGCACGCGCGACGCGCCGACGCCGACGAACATCTCTACGAAGTCGGAGCCGGAGATGGAGAAGAACGGGACGTTCGCCTCGCCCGCGACAGCGCGCGCCATGAGGGTCTTGCCCGTGCCCGGAGGGCCGACGAGAAGGACACCCTTCGGAATCCTGCCGCCGAGCTTCTGGAACTTCTGCGGCTCCTTGAGGAACTCGATAATCTCCTGAAGCTCCTCCTTCGCCTCGTCAACCCCGGCCACGTCTTTGAAGGTGACGCGCTTCTGCTGGTTGTTCAGGAGCTTCGCGCGCGACTTGCCGAACGAGAGAGCCTTGTTGCCCCCCGACTGCATCTGCCGCAGCATGAATATCCAGAAGCCGACGAGAAGCAGCACAGGCCCCCACCACATCAGGATTGACCAGAACGCGCCGCTCGCCGCGGGCTCGATCTGCGCCCTCGGGACATGCGGCTTCCCGTTCTGATCCTTCTCGACGGCGAGCGACATCAGGTCGCCCTTGATCTTGTCGCCTTCGATGGGTGTCTTAAGCTCTGTCTTACTGTCCTTCTCGACCGAGACGACCTCAGACTGCTTGATCGTCATCTCGTTTATCTGGCCGTTGCGCACCTTGTCCACAAGCTCGCCGTAGGAGAGCGGTTTCGCGTCCTTCCCCTGCTTGTTGACGACGAACTGGTAGAGCATCACCGCGCCGACGAGGATGAGCACCCAGAAAATTAGTTGTCTAGCCGTGGAACTCAAATTTCTACGCCTCCGACGCAGATGATAACCCATCCGGCGTCTTTTGTCGCTCCCCCATAACCCCTCGATTCTTCGACCGCGCCGCCCGTTCCGAAGGGAGCGTGCCGTGAACCTTTACGGCGGCGAAGCATATTTTGGATGCCCGCGCGTCGGCCCCGGTTGTGCCTTTCGGGATGGTCGCCGTCAAGCGAAAACCGCCAGCCCATCCCCGGCGATTCTACGCACTGTCAGATTTTAAGTTTCGCCAGAGGCTTTTTCAACCTTTTCTAAGTTTCGCTCGCCTCTTTTTCGACCTTTTTACAGTGGAACGTCAGCAGCCCCCTTCGACGTTCTACGCGCGCGCCGCCCGGCAACTCCGCCACGCGCCCCCCGCGCTCGCCCTTCAGAAGGCGCTCGACGGCCTCGACGTGCGCGAGGCTTATGCGCCGCAAGCCACCGCGCCCTCGTGCAACCCAGAGCCGCAGGGCGCGACGCATGAGCGCCAAAGGTGCCGCGCTCAAGACCTCGACGCGGAGCGGCCAAGCCTCCGAAGGCTTCCCTTCTTCAGTCAAATTCGACGCTGCATCGGACTGACTTAACTCCCGGCCGACCTCTTCGCGCGCGTCTTCGAGCAGTCGCGCGGCGAAGCCTTCGAGCGCGGCAGACTCTTCGCGCAGGAGTCCCGCCGCTCGCGCGAGCGACTCGGCGGCGCGCGGGTTGAACGTCTCAAGGAGCGGGAGCAGGCGTCGGCGCACGCGCACGCGCGCGAAGCTCTCGTCCTCGTTCATCTCGTCCGCGCGGAACTCGACGCGGCGCGCGCGGCAGTAGTCTTCCGTGTCCCCGCGACGCGCCCACTCCAACAGAGGCCGACGCAGCAAGACTCCCAAGCCCTTTTCTAACTCACGCTCGGGCCTCATCCCCCCGAGCCCTTCCGAGCCGCTGCCGCGAAGCAGACGGAGCAGAACCGTCTCGGCCTGATCGTCGAGCGTGTGGCCCGTCAGCACGGCCGAGGCTCCGGCGCGGCGCGCGGCATCAGCTAGAAACTCGTAGCGAGCGCGCCGCGCCGCCTGCTCAAGATTGTCGCCCGACTCGCTCGCGCGTCGGCCCACGTCGGCGCGCGCCGAGACGAACTCGAAGCCGTGCTCTCGCGCGAGCGCCTCCGCGAAGCGCACATCATCTTCCGCGCTCTCGCCGCGCAGCCCGTGATTCAAATGCGCCGCCGTCAATTCAACTTCGAGCAGCCCCGCACGCTTCAACTCTTCGAGCGCGAGCAGGAGCGCGGTCGAGTCCGCGCCGCCCGACAACGCGACGACCGCGCTCTCGCCGCGCGTCGCCCAACGCATGCGCCTCCACTCCGCGAGGAGCCTGCGCGCGAAACGACTCGGCCCGCGAGAGCCTCCTTCAACTTTTTCTCCGAGCCTGTTCACCGGCAGTTCACCGCCGCGTCAACTTTATTTAAAATTCCGGCACACGCAGACGCCGCGTGCGTTATTGAACCTACGCCGCCGTCCGCTACGTTTGGCGGCCCGCGCGGCTTCCCGAGATTCTATTCCGAAAAGGGGCTCAACCAAATGGACTTCAAACGCAGAACGTTCGCTCCCGCGGCGCTTCGACTTAAGGGACTCGTGAGACTCGCCGCCGCGCTCATGCTCGCGCAGATGGCCTTCACAGCGTCGGCGCGCGCGCAACAGACGACACCGCCCCGACGCCCCAACGGCCCCGCCGTCGGCCCCGTCATAAAGCTCCCGCGCGGCGACAACGCGAGCCTCGACCAGACGCAGTCGAACTCTTCAACGAAGGAGCAGGGCGAGCACGCGCCCGCCGGGCCGAGGCGCTGGGAGTACTGCGCCATCACCGGCATCAATTGGCGACAGACCGGCCTCTCTTCGTCGAGCCGCACCCCTTCGGCCATCGTCCGATTCTTCCCCAACACGACCGAAGAGGTTGAAGGCACGAGCGAGCCCGACGCGCTCGCAAACGCCTTCGCGCGCCTCGGCGACGAAGGATGGGAGCTGACAGGCATCGGCACGAGCCTCAACCTCAGCGACGGCAACGGCTCGTCCACCTCCGTCTACTACTTCAAACGCCCGAAGCGCCCGCAGCAGCAGGAACAACAGCAGTAAGCAGAAGGCCGCATCCCGAATTCCCGAAGCTGTTCGGAGCTTTCCGCCACAAACATGTAGGCGGCGGTGTATCTCATTCAACAGGGCGGTGAGAGTGTACCCGAACCGCGTCTGGCCGCCGAACTCTTTCCGACGGGAGAAACTGAACATGAAGTGGCAGAACAATCGTCGCGCGGCCTTTGGCGTCGCGCCTCTTTCGACGGCAATGCGCGTCGCGTGCGCGCTCACACTCTTCGCACTACTCCCGGCCTGCGTCGGCGCGCGCGGACAGGCGGGCACTGGTAGCGCCGCCGCCTCGCAGGAGCGCTTCGAGGGGCAGTGGCTCGTCGAGTACGGAACGAGTGAGGGCAAGACTTCGCTCACGCTGCGCCACAAGGAGGACCGTCGCGGCAAGGACGGCGAACGGCACACGGGCGAGTGGAACACGACGCGCAACGTCGAGCCCGAGCAGTTGCGCGGGCTCACGAGCGAGCAGGCTCTCTCGTCAGAAGGCACGAACGTGCGCTTCGACATTCGACGCGAGGCGGGCACATTCGCCTGCGAGGGCTGGTTCAGGCGTGGGAGCGGCGCGGGCCACTTCACCTTCGTCCCCGACCAGAGCTTCGCTTCGGAGCTTTCGCGCCGCGGCGTCGGGACTCCCGACGCGCGACAGATGTTATCGCTCGCGCTTGCGGAGGTCGGCGTCGCGCTGCTCGACGAGTTGAACGCACAAGGGTACGAGCGGCCCAACGTCGAACAGCTCGTGCGCATGGGCGACCACGACGTGACTACGGAGTACGTGCGCGGCATGGGCGCGGCTGGCTACCGCTTC
The DNA here is from genome assembly GCA_045807805.1 of Pyrinomonadaceae bacterium. Classification (GTDB taxonomy): domain Bacteria; phylum Acidobacteriota; class Blastocatellia; order Pyrinomonadales; family Pyrinomonadaceae; genus QHXN01. The sequence goes on from JBJMGR010000118.1 coordinate 5,426, forward strand.
CGCGCCATCGAAGCGCTCGTGAAGATGCGCGACCACGACGTAGACCCCGACTACGTGCGCGAGCTTCGAGAGCACGGCTACCAGAACCTCGCCGCGGAGGAGTTGCTACGGGCGCGCGACCACGACATCACGTCCGACTTCATACGCGAGCTTGAGGGCGCGGGTTACAAGTCCGCGTCACTCGAAGGACTGATACGCGTGCGCGACCACGACGTTGACGCCGACTACATCAAGGCTCTGCGCGACGAAGGCTATGCCTCGCTCGCGCTCGAAGAGCTTGTGAGGATGAGAGACCACGACGTTACAACCGAGTTCGTGAGTGAGTTGAAGGGGCTCGGCTACACGCGGCTTTCGACCGACCAACTCGTGCGTATGCGCGACCACGACGTTACGCCCGCCTTCATACGCCGCGTCATCTCCCGCCGCGCGGGCTCGCCCACCGTCGAAGAGCTGATAAATCTGAAGGACAACGACGGTAACTAGGGGATAGAGGATAGAGACTGAACATCTAGTCTCTGATTATCATCGTTCCCGTGCCTTCGTCCGTGAAGACTTCGGAGAGGAGCGCGTTTCGCAGTGAGCCTTTAATGATGTGCGCGCTGCGGACGCCGCGGCGGAGGATTTCGGTGATGTTCTGAAGTTTGGGAATCATGCCGCCCGTCGCGACGCCCTCGTTGATGAGATTCTCGACCTCGGCGGCCGTGAGGCGCGAGATCTTCGTCGCGCGCTCGCCGGGGCGGAGGTAGATTCCGTCCACGTCCGAGAGCATGACGAGCTTCTCGGCCTGTAGGCGGACGGCAATCTCGGCGGCGATGGTGTCGGCGTTGATGTTGAAGACTCGCCCCTCGGCGTCCGCGCCGAGCGAGGAGACGACGGGCAGGTAGTCGTGGTCTAAGAGGACTTGGAGCAGGCGGTCGTTTATCTCAAGAACGTCGCCCACGTGGCCGAAGTCAACGTGCTCGCTCTCGCCCGTCTCTCTGTTCATTACCTGACCGGGCGGGCGGCGCTCCGCGAGCACGATGTTGCCGTCAACGCCCGAGAGGCCCACCGCCTCCACGCCTCGACGGCGGAGCGCGGCGAGTATGTCTATGTTTATTTTTCCGGCGAGCATCATCTTCGCCATGTCGAGCGTCGCGTCGTCCGTGACGCGGCGGCCGTTGATGATGGTCTGCTCGACTCCCATCAACTCGGCGAGGTCGGTCAACTGCTTGCCGCCGCCGTGGACGACGCACGCGCGTATGCCTACCTGATGCAGCAGCGCAAGCTCCTCCGCGAGCGACGCGAGGTTCTCGGGCTCCTCCGTCACCTTCCCCGAGAGCTTGACGACAAACGTCTTGCCCTTGAACCGCTGAATGTATGGCAGCGCCTCGCGCAGAAGGTCTAGTCTCGGCTGGCTCATGGGCTAACTCCGTTCGCCGGTGATAAGTGATAAGTGATGAGTGATGAGAAAAGCACTCTCGCCGTCTTTTCTCATCACTCATCACTCAACACTTCTCTCATAATTGCCTTCTGAACGTGGAGACGGTTCTCGGCCTCGTCTATGACGACGGAGGCGGGAGAGTCGATCACTTCGTCCGTGACGATGCAGTTGCGGCGCACGGGCAGGCAGTGCATGAAGACTGCGCTGTCCGTGCGCGACATCTTCGGCGCGTCGACAATCCACTCGGCACGGTACGGCGCGCGCTCCTCTATGTCCTCGGCGGCAGAGCCGTAGAACTCTCTGCTCCCCCAACTCTTCGCGTAGACGACCTGCGCGCCGTCGAAAGCCTCTTCGACATCGTGAGTGACCGTCACGGTCGAGCCCGCGTCGAAGGCCCGGTTGTTTATCTCTCGAATCAACTCTTCGTCGAGTTCGTAGCCGGGCGGGTGCGCGATTGTGAGGTCGTGGCCCATCTGCGCGGCGGCGAGCGCGAAGCTGTTCGGCACGGCCATCGGCAGAGGCTTC